>DASRBR010000052.1:0-2289 GCA_035653495.1 Verrucomicrobiia bacterium | reverse complement strand
AGGACGGCGATGGATTTCACCGTGGCCGGTAATGCCTCCACAAAACGCCGCGCATCAAATGGACGGAACAGCCGCACTTTCAGCACGCCGACATTTTCTTCGCGACCATTGAGGAAGTTGACGGTCTCGTGAACGGCTTCGCAGCCGGAACCCATCAGCACAATTACGCGCTCAGCGTCCGGGTCGCCGTAAAAATCAAAGATGTGATAAGGTCGGCCGGTCAGCCCGGCAAAACGGTCCATCATACACTGCACGATATCCGGGCAGGCGTCGTAAAATGGATTGACCGTCTCGCGCGCCTGGAAATAAACGTCCGGGTTTTGAGCTGTGCCGCGCAATACCGGATGGTCCGGCGTCAAAGCGCGTCTGCGATGTTCAAACATCTTCTTCTCATCAATTATCGCGCGGAGAATTTCGTCCGTGAGCGTCTCCACCTTCGAGATTTCATGCGAAGTACGGAAGCCATCGAAGAAGTGGACGAATGGGACGCGCGATTCGAGCGTGGCCGCCTGCGCAATAAGCGCGAAATCCTGCGCTTCCTGCACCGACGCGGAACAAAGCATCGCGAAGCCGGTCGCGCGTGCCGCCATTACATCACTGTGGTCGCCAAAAATAGAAAGCCCCTGCGCTGCGAGCGAACGCGCGGCCACATGCAACACCATCGGCGTAAGTTCGCCGGCGATTTTGTACATGTTGGGAATTATCAATAGCAGCCCTTGCGATGCGGTGAACGTTGTCGCAAACGCGCCCGTTTGCAGCGCGCCGTGAATGGCGCCCGCCGCGCCACCTTCGCTTTGCATCTCCACAATGGATGGAATTGTTCCCCAAAGATTTTTCACGCCCGCCGCAGCCCAAGCATCCGCCCATTCGCCCATGGTCGAACTGGGCGTGATGGGATAAAGCGCGATGACTTCGTTTGATTTGTAGGCAATCGTCGCGGCGGCTTCGTTGCCGTCCATGGTCTTGAAAACCCTTTTACCGCCAACAACGCGTGAGGGTACTGGACTTGCCCCGTTCAAAAGGAGCCGTTTGGTTGGAAGGGCGTCTAAAATCCGATTTGTGTGCATATTCGCGCCGATTGTTAAAAGGAGTCCGGTGATTTCAAGCGCATCATGGAATCAGATTTACACAGGGCAATTTCCCGAGCCTCACTTGCTTTGGCGAAAGCCAACCGTTTTTTGCGCCGAGGGCCTTTCCCCAAAGGCAAGCAGGTTGAACGGGATTTTTTGCATCGTTAGCCCCAGAAATGAGGCAGCGCAAATCGTGGCAGCTTTTGCGGGAATGCACCTCACGAGGGATTGCGCAAAAAATGCGAAGCGTCGGCCAATGGACGGAGAGCCAGCAAAACCTGCTGCGCGCAGATTGAGCGCGAGTTTAGCTGGAACACTATGAAAAGCGCTGCAAGCAATCATGAAGCTGTCTGGAACAATGGCCAAACCATCTTTCCAGCCGAAACGAAGCCGCTCATCCAAAACAACCGCCAGCGTTTCCTCGAAGCTTGCGCCTGCCGCCCAGTAGATCGTCCGCCTATCTGGCTCATGCGTCAGGCTGGGCGCGCCCTGCCCGAATACCGCGCGCTTAAAGAAAAATATTCGTTTCTCCAGCTCGTGCAGACGCCCGAGCTTGCTGCCGAGGCGACGCTGCAACCCATTCGGCGATTCGATTTCGATGCGGCGATTTTTTTTAGCGATATTTTGATCGCCGCCGAAGCGATGGGGCAGGGCTATCATTTTCGCGACAAAGGCGGCATCGAAATGGATTTTGCCGTGACCTCTGCGAACGAAATCCAGCGTTTGGAAGTGAGCGCAGTTCGCGAACGTTTGCAATACGTTTCGCAAGCCCTGCCGCTCATCAAACGGGCATTGAATGGCAAAACCGCGCTGCTCGGATTTGCCGGTTCTCCATGGACACTCGCCAATTTCATGATGGAAGGTGGCAGCGCGAAGGAATACACCCGCGCCAAGTCCTTGTTTTATTCCGATGCATCGCTGTTTTCCTGCTTGATGGAAAAATTAACCTTTGCCGTGACCGAATTGTTGCAACTGCAGATTGACGCGGGTGTGGATGCGGTTCAAATCTTCGATAGCCTGGGAGGATTGCTACCCGGATGCTCATTTGAAAATGCCTCGGCAAAATGGATGCGCGAAATCATTTCCAGGCTCCACGGCCAAATCCCGGTCATCGTATTCGCCAAGGGAGCGCATGGCAGTTGGAACTCCCTCGCACACACTGGAGCACAGGTGCTGGGAGTGGATTGGACGGTGTCATTGGCTGATATGAAGGCCCGTT
>DASRBR010000051.1:0-2265 GCA_035653495.1 Verrucomicrobiia bacterium | reverse complement strand
ACGAGAAAAAATCCACCGACGCCAAGCACCAATCCCAGCACGCCGCTTATCCAACCGCTGCCAAAACGGCGCAACGCGGGCGGCGCTTCAAGTTCGCCGCGCAACTTCAATCTGGCTTCATGGATTTTGCTCATTTCCTGTGCTCGGCCGTCCATTATGCGCACATGCCGGATAAATACAATGCGTTTGAGCGAGCCAAATGCCGACTTGACAGGTGCAATGCCAGGACTGTCAAGTCAACCAATTTGCGGCTGAGATGGGAATTGGGGAGCGCACGCGTCTCGCCGAACGGGAAGGGTCCGGAAGCGCCCGGCGAGACGCCGGGCGCGGCAACCGAGACGGTCGCGCTCCCCAAACTGCTACGTTGTCACATCCCTGACCCGCCGGTTTTCTACAAAGCAATGTTTCGATCAAAAAGGTTCCAAAGCCCTTGGTGGGCCGAGAACCACGGAAACCGCGATTGCTTCTCTCGCCGAGCGCGCGTTCTTCACCAATGCGAGGGCTTGCACGATTTCCGGCGACTCGGTTTTGCGCAGGACAACTGAGGTGGATGTCACTGGTTGCCCCGGGACTTTCTTGATGCGTTCGGCAGCAATTTTATCAAGCTGGCTGGCGCGCTCATAAGCGATGCGAGATTCTTCCAACTTCGCGAGGTCGCCTGTTGAAACGCGTTCAACGGCTGGAACCGGCAGCGGCACAACGCCGGGATCGGAAGCGCGCGCGATGATTGGCGGCGCTTTCGGGGGCGGTTGCGACACAGGAATGGGCTGGGAGACAATTGGTTTTGGCGCAATGGTGGGCGGACGTTTTGGCCGTGCAAGGCTCGGCGGAATTTGCGGCTTTAATGGTTGCTCTTCACCCAGCAACCGCCGCAGCTCATCCTCCCAGGTGACAGGTTTTCTCAGTGGCGGCGCGTTTGAAGGCCGCGGCTGACCGGGCTGATCGGCGGGAGGAGCATTGGACGGGGAGTTCGGCGCATTATCCCTCTTCTTGGTCGCCGAATCAAAGATCCAACTGAGCAAGTCAATCAACAATGAAATCAGTGTATCCATGAAGTCGGGTTAAGTCATCATTTCGGGGTTGGCCCACCGCCAGTGCCGCCGGCGATGTTTTCGCGCATGCCGGTGTCGGCCTGGATGTTCCGCATCCGCAAATAATCCATGATGCCCATATGCCCGGCGCGGAAAGCCTCGGCCATGGCCAGCGGCACCTGTGACTCGGCTTCGACGACGCGTGAACGCATCTCCTGCACGCGCGCGAGCATTTCCTGTTCTAGCGCCACGGCTGCGGCGCGACGCACTTCGGCATGCGCCTGTGCAATCAACTTGTTCGCCTCGGCCTGTTCGGCTTGCAATTTCGCGCCGACGTTTTCGCCCACGTACACATCGGCAATGTCAATGGAAAGGATTTCAAAGGCCGTGTTGCTGTCGAGCGCCTTGTCGAGGACGGTCTTGGAAATGCGGTCGGGATTTTCCAGCACATCCTTGTAAGTGTTGGACGAACCGATGGTCGTCACGATGCCTTCGCCAACGCGCGCGATGATGGTTTCTTCGGTTGCGCCGCCGACAAACCGGTCAAGATTGGTGCGGACCGTCACGCGAGCGCGTGCTTTGATGACAATGCCGTCCTTGGCAACACCATCGATGGTCGTTTTGCCGGAACGCGGTTCAGGACAATCAATCACCTTGGGATTGACCGAGGTTTTCACGGCTTCGAGCACGGTTTTGCCGGTGCCCTTGGTGGCGAGGTCAATCGCGCACGCGCGGTCGTATTCCAGGTGCATTCCGGCCTTGTGCGCGGCGATGAGCGCGAGCACGACCATCTCGACATTTCCGCCGGCCATGTAATGCGTCGAAAGCTGGTCGATGGAAAGGTCCATGCCGGATTTCACGGCTGTGATGCGGTTGTCCACGATGAGCCCGACGGGAACTTTGCGCAGGCGCAACGCGACCAATTCGGCGAACTTGACCCTAGCGCCGGAAGTCAGCGCGCGTATCCAAATGCTGAGGAAACTGATGACGATGCCGAAGACGACGAACACCACCAACGCCAGCACCAGAATGCCTCCCCACGCGTAGGGTGAATAACCGCCGAATTGACCGAGAATTGGTTTCATAATTTTTCCATGGATCCCTGAAGCCGTCAGCGCTTGAAGCGCTGCCCACTGCCACATTCAAAGAAAGATAAGAAACCTGCGATTCATCGCAAGAGGAAAGGCAAAAAGGGAGACCCTTGGTAAGGACGGACCGCTGGGCCGTCCGCGGA
>DASRBR010000050.1:0-4741 GCA_035653495.1 Verrucomicrobiia bacterium | reverse complement strand
TCCTTTCGGCATGATAAAAACGGACAGAACGCCCGCAGACCCGGAATTGCGCCGGCGGATCGAGGAACTCATCGCTTACAAGGGAGGCGGGCACAATCCTGAAGTGGTCGAGGACATCATCGAAAACGCGCTCAAGCTGCTCACGGACGTGAAGGACAGCGGCGATGTGCGGGTCATTCAAACTGCGCTGCGCGAGTTGCGGTATGCGTTCAAGTTGTTTGCGCCCTTTGCCGAAAAGCGCAAGGTGACCATCTTCGGCTCGGCGCGGACGCAGCCGACGAAGGTTGAATATCAACAGGCGGTGGAGTTTGGCCGGAAGATTGTCGAGGCGGGATTCATGGTCATCACGGGCGCGGGCGGCGGCATCATGCACGCAGGCCATGAAGGCGCAGGCTTGGAAAACAGTTTCGGCGCGAACATTCGCCTGCCGTGGGAACAAAGCGCGAACCCGGTAATCAAGGAAGACAAAAAGCTCGTCACCTTCAAATATTTTTTCACGCGCAAATTGATTTTCGTGCGGCACTCGGATGCCATCGCGCTTTTCCCGGGCGGCTTCGGCACGATGGACGAGGGTTACGAAGCGTTGACGTTGATGCAGACGGGCAAGAGCCAGTTGATGCCGCTGGTGCTCATGGACCGCCCCGGCGGCACCTATTGGAAAACATGGGACAAACACATCCGCGAGCACTTGTTGCGCGACCAGTTGATTTCACCGGATGATTTGAACCTGTATCAAATCACCGATGACGCCGACCAGGCGGTGAAGATCATCACGCGTTTCTATCGCAATTTTCATTCCACGCGATTTGTGAAGGATTTGTTTGTGATACGCTTGAAACATGAACCATCGGAATCTGCGATCGAAGCGATGAATGACGATTTCGCGGACATCATCACCGAGCCTAAAATCAAGGCGATTTCCGCCACGCCGGAAGAACGCGCCGACGATGATTTTGTGGATTTGCCGCGCATCGCGTTTGGGTTCAACCGCCGCGATTATGGAAGGCTTCGGCAGTTGATTGATGTGTTGAATGGGTTGTGAGCGAAAAAACCACCTTGCGGCTGACACATTTTCAAAATATTTGCGCTTTAGTTGCCTACCATTGAAGGATCAAAAGCACGGTAGAAGCGAGTGGGGTAATCTGTCCAATGGGGATCGCTGAAAAGGACGTTCGTAGCGTCCAAGGCATTTGTATAGATTGGTTCCCAGGTCACCAAGTCAGTGCTGGCTTCAATTACGACGGTTTCATTAATGAGGCCTGTGATAGTAAAAGTGAAATCGCCTGATTGCAGGCCACTGCTGGCGATTTGCGGTGGTGTCAACATTACGGCTGGCAAACCGCCGTAAGTTGCGCCCCAACCGCTTTTTCTTGGCTGATAATACACAATCCCAGGAACATTGGTGAATACGTTAACACCTAACGCGGGCGCATTTCCCAGAAAAGTGATGTTGGTCAGCTTCGCGCAATTAAAGAACGCATAGTCGCCAATATTAGTCACACTGGCGGGAATAACGACTCTCGTCAGATTATTGCAACCCAGGAACGCATACGAGCCAATATTCCTGACATTAACGCCAAAAACGACATTGGCGAGGCCTGAGCACACATTGAAGGCCCTGCTATCAATGTTCGTGACGCTATTGGGAATAACAACACTCGTCAGGCTGCTGCAACTTGAGAACGCGTAGGAGCCGATGTTCCTGACATTAGGGCCAAAAGTCACGTCTGTCAGGGCGGTGCAAGCACTGAACGTGCCGCCGCCAGTATCAGGGCACGAAATGACCGCGCTCCTAAGGTCGACGCAGGATGTGCACACACCGCTGCCGATATTTGTCGCGCTCTCGGGAAAGGCAATACTCGTCAACCCTGCGTGATAGAAGATACTTGAGGCAAGGATTGTGACACTGTTCGGAAGATCCACACTCGTTAGGCTGGTGCAATAGTCGAAGGCATCGCCGCCGATGTATGTGACGCTATTCGGGATAATCACATTTGTCAGGCTTGTGCAACCTAAGAACGCTTCGCCACCAATTCCCGTGACACTATCGGGTATGATGACGCTGGTGAGGCCGTCGCAATATTCGAACGCGCCAGTTTCAATAGACCTGACGGGGTACCCGTTATAGGTGGACACAATGTCAATATCTCCAGAGGCATTAGGGCTGAGCGTAACTTCTGCGTAAGATGCACCATAAAGGTTAGTGTAATTGACCTGCCCGTTTGCAATAAAATTTGCCAGCGACAGAAAAAGAACCAGTATTTTGGTTTTCATAGCAGGATCAGTCCTTGGTAATGACACAACGTTCGCTTGTTTGCGTGATCTGGCTGGATTGAAATAGTGCGTCCATTTCCCGATGTTTAATCTTTGCGCCATGCGATTCAAGGTCATTGTGCTTTAAATTCCGTACGCTCGAGGTGTCCGATTGCGGCAGTTGATTGATGCATTGAGCGGGTTGTGAGGGAAGGACGCTATCAAAAGCGGATCCAAGATGGATGGCGCGATTTCTCCAAGCGCCTTGATGATGCCCGTTTAGCGCTTGACAGGAATGAACGCCGCGCATGGAGTATGGGCATACTCCAATGATGCCCCACCGCGACTGCCGGACGATTCAAAAACAATTCGGCCTGCGACACCGCCGGTCCGGATGGGAAGCCGCGGCGCTCATCGTTTTGGTTGCCGGCTGGCTTGGATTGCCTGCAAGAAGTCAGCCGTTTTGGCCACAATTCCGCGGGCCTTCAGGAGGGGGCGTATCGGAGTCCGCCCACCCGCCAGTCAGTTTTTCGGCAACCAACTCCCTGTGGAGCGTGGAGATTCCGCCGGGCCATTCCTCGCCCTGCATTTGGGGCGGAAAGATTTTTCTGACGGCCTTCAACGAAAAGAGACTGGAGTGCCGCGCCTATGATCGGGCCAGCGGCAAGCTCCTTTGGACCAAGGTGGTGTCAGCCGAGAAAATTGAAAAGACACAGGAGTTCAACAATCCGGCCGCGCCGACCCCGGTCGCGGATGGCGACTGCGTGATTTTTTATTTTGGCTCGTATGGCCTGCTGGCGTGCACACATGACGGAAAATTGTTGTGGGAAAAAAAATTACCCATGCAATTATCGCGCGGGAATTACGGCAGCGGCAGTTCGCCCATTTTGTGTGGAAGCCTCGTCGTCCTGGCGTTGGATTCGGACCAGGGCAAATCTCACCTGCTGGCGCTTAAGCGGGCCACGGGAGAAACGGTTTGGGACACCGCCCGCCCGCTTTTCACGGCCGGCTGGTCCACTCCGGTCGTCTGGTCCCCGGACAAGGAGAGGAAAGGCAAGGAGCAGATCATCCTTCTGGGAAGCAAGAAACTGACGGCGTACGATGCGGCGGATGGCAAGGAGCTGTGGTCGTTGGCGGGATTTCCGATCGAGACGGCGCCCAGCCCGGCTTTTGATCAGCACCAACTCTATGTGTGCTCGGCCGGAGTGGCCGGGCGCTCCAACCCGGAATTCGGCGGAGTGCGCTGGTCGGATGTGCAGAAATACGACACCAATAAAGAGGGGCAAGTGCGGATCGACCGGGTGCCCGAGGGCGCGCCTTTCGTTCTCCGGCCTGAATTGCCGGAGGGCCACCCGGGCCGGGATTTTCCCGTCCCGCTTAAAGCCATCCTTGGCTCCGTGGACACCAACAAAAGCGGCATCGTGACCAAGGCAGAGTGGGACCGGACTTTGGCTATGTTTGAATCCATGGACAAGCCGGTATTGATGGCTGTGCGTCCCGATGCCGTTGGCGACCGCCGGATGTCCTGGCAGTTCTCGCATGGCATTCCTGAAGTGCCCTCCCCGCTCTGTTACCTGGGAAAGGTTTTTCTCGTGCGTAACGGCGGTCTGGTTCAGTGCTTCGTTGCGGAGTCGGGCACGCAGCTCTACGAAGAACGCACCGGAGTGAGTGGCGGATATTTCGCGTCTCCCATCGCGGCTGACGGCCGGGTTTATCTGGCCTCGGAATCGGGAACGATCACCGTGATCGACGCGCGCGCCGAAAAGCTGTCTGTACTGGCGCAGAACGCGCTGGGAGAACCCATCACGGCCACGCCGGCAATGGTGGAGGATAAACTCTATGTACGGACCGGCAGGCATCTATTTGCATTTGGAAGCGGCGCAAATTGAACCGCGCCGCACGGAGTGTTCCTCTGTGGAGCACCATTTCTGCTCGAGCATTTCAAGGTGATTGTGGTCACTTTGCAGCCGTTCACGTAATCAGTCGCGGAGATGCTCACTGCGTTCGCATCGATTGATGGAGAATTGCAAATTGGCTTCCAGCGCTTTAGCCAGGGTGCGCCTTGGTTTGGGTGGAACGGGCAACCTGCCCGTTACGCTGGGCAACTTGCCCAGCGTAAGGCGGAGCATTTCTCCAATCCACGCGTTTGTCCGCCGATCGCCTTCTCTGCTACCGGTCGGCTGGTAGCCGACCGGGAACAGGCAAGTTGCCTGTTCCACCAATCCAAATTGGTTTACATCAGTTTACTCTGGACTCGCCGGATTTTCTTGAGACCCGTTTCGTGGAGAAAAACTCACTTTCGAGCGGAGCGAGGCGAGCTTGCGAGCATCCTCCGAAAGATGGGAGCGCGGATTTCGGCCGCCAACAAATATAACAGTTAAGCTGATAAAAAATACTTGACTTGGTTTCCAAGCGCGCTATTCTCTTCATCGCGGGGAGGACGTCCGCCCTCGGTTAAACTGCGGACACGTGAACGTTTATCGTTCGC
>DASRBR010000049.1:0-3581 GCA_035653495.1 Verrucomicrobiia bacterium | reverse complement strand
GACGATGTGACTTTCGACAATGCTTCTTGGTTCGCTGCGCCGGAAACGGAGGTCGTGCACATCGCTTATCTCGGCACGGACTCCGCCGATGAACCCGCCGGGTTGCGTTATTATCTCCAACGCGTTTTTCCTCCCGCGGCGCGCCGCGAAGTAAAAATCGTTTCCGAAGAATCACTGGCGTTGGCGCAGGCAGACTTCGCCATTGTTCCTGGTCAACTTTCACTCAAACAAACTTCCGCGTTGCGTGATTGGCTGGCAAATGGCAAATCCGCTTTGCTTGTGCTGACCAACGCGGAAGCTGCGCCAACGCTCGCTGCCTTGCTCGGATTGCCTGATGCGCAACTCACCGAAGCAGCCGGCGATTACGCGTTGCTGGGCCAGATTGATTTCAAGCATCCGATCTTTGCGCCATTCGACGACCCGCGCTTCAGTGATTTTTCACACATCCATTTTTGGAAACATCGCAAGTGGGAAATTCCATCCTCGTTGCACGCGCTCGTGCTCGCAAAATTCGATGACGAATCCCCTGCCCTCGCTCAAATTGCCGTCGGCAAAGGCCAATTGCTTGTGCTCGCGTCCGGTTGGGACCCGGCGAACAGCCAGCTCGCCGTGTCGAGCAAATTTCCGCCGCTCATGCAAACGATGCTGCAATGGAGCGGCACGAGCGCGGCAGTGCATTCGCAATTCCGCACCGGCGATGCAATTCCTTCGCCGGTATCAAGCGGCACAGTGCAATGGAAAAAGCCGGACGGCAAAATAGTGACGCTGCCCGCCAACGCGTCGTTCGTCGAGACTGACGTGCCCGGCGTTTATCGTGCAACAGCAGAGGGCAAGGAGCATTTGTTCGCTGTAAATTTACCGCTCGAAGAAAGCCGCATCGCGCAGCTGGCGCAGGATGAACTTGCGCGCTTGGGCGTGCCGATCGGCCCCCTTTCCGATCAAGCCATCAAGCTCGCGCGCGTCCATCAGCAGCAACTCGCCCAATCCGAATTGGAAAACCGGCAAAAACTTTGGCGCTGGCTTCTGGCCGGAGCGCTTGCGATCACGTTCACTGAAATTGTTCTTGGCGGCTGGCTCGCGCGGCGCGTCAGGACATCGGAGGCTGCAAGCTGATGGAAGCGCGTTTGCAAAATGAGATTGCCGCACTGGAGCTTGCGCTTCGACGAACCCGATTTTGGCGCGAGTTGACCGTCGGCTGGCTCATCGCCATCGCGTTCGCGATTTTGTTGCTGCTGGTCCGCGCGCTCACCGGTTGGGCATCTCCGGTTCAGCGGCTGCTTCCGTTGTTCGTTGGCCTGGGAGCGTTCGTTTTTGTCTGGTTCCGGGGCATCACCCAGCCGTCTGATTTGCGCGCAGTGGTTTTCGCCATCGAGCGCGAGCATCCAGAGATTCGGCATTTGCTTTCCGCCGCGGCGGAACAGAAACCTGACCCTGGCTCAGGAAATTTCCGGTATTTGCAAACGCGCGTGATTGATGAGGTGCTGCAACATCCGCAGCGTGAGCTTTGGAAACGCAGCCTCGAACGAAGGCTCGCCGCGGCAAGAAGCGCCAACTTCGTTGTGACAGCCGTGCTTTTAGTCTCGCTGCTCGCGCTTGGACACAATTCGATGCGTGCCCATCCAATGACATCTTCATGGCCGTTCAAAGAAGTCACCGTCACACCCGGAGATACTGAAGTGGAGCGCGGAACGATGCTCGTCATTTCAGCGCGATTTGGAAGTCGTCCGCCCGCGGAAGCCACGCTGGTGTTGGTCACCGCTTCCGGAAAGACACGGCGCATTCCACTCGAACGCCATCTGGCCGACCCGGTTTTCGGTGCAAGCCTTCCCGAAGTGAGCGAGCAGGGAATTTATCACGTCGAATATGGAAGCGAAAAAACGCGCGATTACAAGATAGCGGTTTTCGATTATCCCGCGCTGGTTCGCGCCGACGCGTTCCTGCGTTTTCCCGATTACACCGGCCTGACAAACCGCACCATTCCCAACACCGTGCGCGTGAGCGCGGTCGAAGGCACGCATCTCACCTACACGCTGCAACTCAACAAGTCTGTCACTCGCGCGAGGTTTATTGGCAGCAACGGGCCGCCGCTTTCGTTGTTGATCGTCAGCAATTCAATCGCGTTGCTCAGTGAATTTCCACTGACCAATTCCGCGCGTTATTCGCTCGCCTTGCAGGATGCGCAAGGTCGCACGAACAAATTTCCCACTGATTTCGTCCTGCAAGTGCTCACGAATCAACGGCCGGATTTGAAGGTGGTGTTTCCGCGCGGCGACCAGAGGGTTTCGAAACTTCAGGAAATGCAATTGCAGGCGGAAACGAGCGACGATTTTGGTTTGTTGAGATATGGCGTCGGCTTTGGTGTTGCGGGACAGGACCCAAAGCTGGTTGAACTTGGGCAAAATGTCCCGGGGCAAACCAAGCGCGCGTTCAATTACGTTCTACCGCTCGAAAAACTTGGCGTGGACGTTGACCAGGTTGTGGCATATTTCATCTGGGCGGATGATTTGGGGCCGGATGGAAAGCCACGGCGCACTTACAGCGACATTTTTTTCGCCGAAGTGCGTCCGTTTGATGAAATTTTTCGACCGGACCAATCCGGAATGTCCGCCGATCAAAGCGGAGGCGGCGGACAGGGCAACGAAGATGTGAAGCTCGCCGAATTGCAAAAGGAGATAGTCATCGCGACGTGGAAATTGCAACGAGCGCAAACCAATCCAAAGCCATGAAAACGTCTTTTCAAAAATACCAAGCAACAAAATCCAAGCTCCAGGGACAATCCAAACGCCAAAGTCCCGGAACATTCTCGCGGAAGCGTTTTGGTATTTCGGGATTGGAATTTCTCTGGTGTTTGGCGCTTGGTATTTGGTGCTTCGTAAGCGGCACGAATGTTGCCTTTGCACAAAGGAGCACGTTGAGCGCGAACGTTTCCGGCAGTTACGCTTCCGATATTGGCACGGTTGCCGAAGCGCAGGACGAGGCGCTCGATCAAGCGCGCGAAATGCTGGGCAAAACTGAAAACGCGGCGGCGCAACATGCGCTCGAAGCGGCGATCAAGGAAATGGAGCGTGCCAGGGCGGCGTTGACAGCGGCAAAAAATGCGCCCGACAAATTGCCCGCCGCCATCGCTGCCGAGCAGGCAGCCTACCAGGCTCTCCTCAAAATGATTCCGCGAGAGACGCGCGTTTCGCGTTCGCGGCGTGGAAGCAGTAGCGGTCAGGCAGGCCAGGCGGGCCAGCAGGAGTTGAACCAGCTTGAGTTGACCAGCGAGGAAAATCGTTACGAGACCGAACGGCAGGCTTCGGCGGCGCCGACCGAACAGCAGCGCGAGCAATTGCGCATCGCCGACCGCTTGAAAGAATTGGCGCAACGCCAGCAGGATTTGAACGAGCGCCTGAAGGAATTGCAAACTGCGCTTGACGAGGCCCGGACCGAGCAGGAACGGCAGGAGGCGCAACGCCAGCTCAAGCGGCTCACCGATGAGGAAAAACAGATGCTCGCGGACATGGACGAATTGCGCCAACAGATGGATTCCTCGCCAAACGCAAATTCATTGTCCAAGGCGCGCCAGCAGTTGGAACAGA
>DASRBR010000048.1:0-2716 GCA_035653495.1 Verrucomicrobiia bacterium | reverse complement strand
GACTGGCTGCGCAAAAGCGGACGCGAAATGGCCGATTGCGCGCTCGGCTCGCCGGTTCAACACCTCGAACGCGCCGGGTTGCTCGGCAAAAATCTTCTCGCCATTCATGTGAACCATCTTGCGCCAGGCGATGCCGAACTGCTTGCCAAACGCGGCGTCACCGTCGTTCATTGCCCGCGCAGCCACGCTTACTTCAAACATCGCGCGTTTCCGCTCGATGAACTCGCAAGCGCCGACGTGAATATTTGTCTTGGCACGGACAGTCTCGCCAGCCTGCACAAGCCGCGCAGGCAATTGGCGGAATTGAACATGTTCGACGAAATGCGCCAGTTCGCCGCCGCGAATCCAAATCTGGAATCGGAGAGCATCCTGAAAATGGCAACGATCAACGGCGCGCGTGCGCTTGGATTGAAAGGCAAGATTGGCGAACTCGCTCCGGGCGCTTTTGCCGATGTGATTGCCATTCCGTACGGCGAAAAAATTTCCAAGGCCAACGAAGCTATTATTGGACATCGCGGTCCTGTAGCCGCAAGCATGATTGGCGGGCAATGGGCCGTCGAACCCGGAAACATGGTTCCAGCATGAACGACCGTTTTTCCGCCGAAATCGAGCGGCGCTTGGAAGAAATCCGCGCGCAAGGACTTTTCCGCGAATTGCGCCGCGTAGATTCGCCGCAATCCACGCGCGTGCGCATTGAGGGACGCGGGTTGCTGAACTTTTCTTCCAACGATTATCTCGGCCTGGCAAATCACCCGTTGCTCAAGGAAGCTGCCATCAAAGCCGTTGAAAAATTCGGCGGCGGCTCGGGCGCATCGCGGCTTATATGCGGTTCGCTCGCCCCGCATCATGATTTGGAAGATGCGCTTGCCGCATTCAAAAAAGTGGATGCCGCGCTTTCGTTTTCATCCGGATACGCGGCGGCGGTGGGCACGATTTGCGCGCTTGTTGGAAAAGACGATGTCATCGTGCTCGACAAGCTTGTGCACGCAAGCATCGTGGACGCCGCGCGGCTTTCCGGCGCGAAATTGCGCGTCTTCTCGCACAACGATCTGAACGAACTCGATGACATTCTGCGCTGGAGCGCCAATCGCGATGCGAGCGCAACTGGCGAACGGCGCTCGCAAACGTTGATCGTGACCGAGAGCATTTTTTCAATGGACGGCGATGCGGCGCCGTTGCGGGAAATCGTTGTGCTCAAGGAAAAATACGGCGCGTGGTTGATGGTGGATGAGGCGCATGCGACTGGAATGTTTGGAAAGCATCGTGGCGGACTCGCTGAAGCATTGGATGTGTCTGACCAAATCGAGATCCAGATGGGAACGTTGGGCAAGGCGCTCGGTTCATCCGGCGGATACATTTGCGGTTCGCGCGAGCTCATTGAATATCTCGTCAATCGGGCCCGCACGTTCATTTTTTCCACCGCGCCCGTTCCGGCTGCTGCTGGCGCTGCCAAAGCTGGAGTTGAAATTGTGCAATCGCGCGAAGGCGAAGCGCGCTGCAAACAATTGTGGTCGCTCGTGGAACAGACCAGTTTGGCACTCGCAAAGATTGCGCCAAATCATCGCGCAAACCGCAGCGCGATCATTCCGCTTATTTTCGGTGCGGAAGAAAATGCATTGAAAGCCGCCTCGGCATTGCGAGAAGCGGAAATTTTCGTTCCTGCCATCCGCTTTCCCACCGTTCCGCGCAACCAGGCGCGGCTGCGCATCACGTTGACGGCTGCACACACGGATGAAGATTTGGCAAATTTGTTTCGCGCGCTTTCTCCCATTCTAGTCAATCTCAAATCTGAAATCTTGAAATCTCAAATTTGAACTTATAAATGTCTGACCTCGCCCAACTCGACAAACGCCATATCTGGCACCCGTTCACCCAGATGCGCGACTGGCTTGCAAGCGAGCCCATCGTCATCGTCTCCGGGCGCGGCGCAACTTTGCGTGACGCCCGTGGCCGCGAATATCTCGATGCCAATTCCTCCATCTGGACCAATCTGCACGGCCACAATCATCCGCGCCTAAACGCTGCCATCCAGGAGCAGTTGCGCAAAGTCGCGCACACCTCCGCCCTCGGCCTCGCCAATGAACCCGCTTCTTTGCTGGCCGCCCGATTAATAAAAGCCGCCACACAGTCCCGCAAACCGCAATTGACCAAAGTTTTTTTCAGTGATGACGGTTCAACCGCGATGGAAGTCGCCTTGAAACTTGCTTACGCGTTCGCGCAACGAACCGGCCTGTCCAAAAAACCGAGATTTCTTTCACTTCAAGGCGCGTATCACGGCGACACCGCCGGCGCGGTAAGCCTCGGCCACATTGATTTGTTTCACAAATCCTGGTCCGGCTTGCTTTTCAAAACGAACCGTGTGATGGCGCCGTATTGTTATCGTTGTCCCTTCAACCGCGCCAAGCCCGAACGCGCGGACGCACGCGAATATCGCAAATGCAACTGGGAGTGCGTCGGCAAAGTCGAAGAGAAGTTTGCAGCACAAAAAAAGCGCGGCAATCCATATGCAGCGTTCGTGTTCGAGCCGCTGATGCAAGGAGCCGCGGGAATGATCCCGCAACCATCGGGCTGGCTGCGCCGCGTTGCCGAAATCGCGCGCGCGAACAACGCTCAATTAATAGCGGACGAAGTTATGACGGCGTTCGGACGCGTTGGTTTTCCGAATCCAGCGACACGCATCACGCAATCCCCTCCCCTGCTCGCCTCGCGTCACGAA
>DASRBR010000047.1:0-3199 GCA_035653495.1 Verrucomicrobiia bacterium | reverse complement strand
ACCTGGCCGCGGTCATGGACCTGTGCAGCCGCAAGATTGTTGGCTGGTCCATCGGTCAGAGCTTGGAAACCCTTTTGGTGAAAGAAGCCCTGAACCAAGCCCTGCAGGTTCGCCGGCCCGCTCCCGGGCCCTTACGAGCTTGTAACCGGTTAGGAAAATTACCCCGCCGATTCAGAAAGGTCCTTACTGGAGCGGAATCACAAAACCGGTGCTCTAATTTGGAATTTGTTGCTTGGTGATTCTCTGGAGTTTGGAGCTTGGGATTTGGAGCTTTTAAGGTATTTCGTCATTGGGTATTTCACACGGGTATTTCACCGTCTTTCCCCTTGCAAAAAGCAGCGGCGCGTTTTTACATTCCCGCATGGAAGATTCGCAATTGCAGCAGTACGTTCCAGTGCTGATTTTGGGCTTGATTGCCGTGGCGTTCAGCTTTGGCACGCTTTTCTTGTCCGCGGTGCTGGGCAAGCTCGGCAAGCGCACGCGCATCAAGGACACGCCTTACGAATGCGGGATGCTGCCGGTGGGCGAGGGGAGCACGAGGCTTTCCGTGAAGTTTTACCTTGTGGCGATGCTGTTCATCCTGTTCGACATCGAGGTGGTTTTCCTTTATCCATGGGCCGTCGTTTACAAGGAGATGCTCGCGAAAAATGCCAATCTGATTTTCGGTTCGATGATGACCTTCCTTGCCATCCTGTTCGTCGGCTACATTTACGCGGTCAAGAAACGCGCCTTCGATTGGAAAAGCAGTTGATGGGATTTGGAATGCGGATTGGGGATTGCCGACCAAAGGTGAATTTTTTCCATCAGGAAAGCCTATTGCTTCCGTGTCAATTCGCAATCCCAAATCCGCACTCGGCACATTATGATTAAATTCGGAACATCCGGCTGGCGCGGGTTGATCGCCCGCGATTTCACTTTCGACAATGTCCGCCTCGCCACGCAGGGCATTGCCGATTATTTGAAAACGGAACTGGCGAATGCACAGTCGCCCCTCCATGGCCGCAAGCCGGTGGTCATTGTCGGTTACGACACCCGATTTCTTGCGCGCGAATTTGCGCTGGCTGCCGCTGAAGTTCTTGCCGCGAACGAATTGACCCCGCTGCTGTGCAACCGCGACACGCCCACGCCGGTCATCGCCCACACCATTCGCATCCGCAAAGCCATTGGCGGCATCAACATGACCGCCAGCCATAATCCTCCTGAATATCAAGGGCTGAAGTTTTCCACTTTCAATGGCGCGCCCGCCACGCCGGAAGTGACCAAAGTAATCGAAGCCAACATCGCCCGGCGCATGGGCGAAAAGTGGAGCTTCAAAGCCGCGGTGATCGGCACCTACCAATGCAAAACGATTGATCCGCGTCCCGACTATTTTAAGCAGATCCACAAACTCATCGAGTTTTCGATCATCAAAAAGGCGAAGCTGAAGGTCGCGGTGGACTTTAGCTACGGAACTGGCCACGGTTATCTCGACACATTGCTGCTGGAAGCCGGCGCCAAGGTGACGTTGTTCCACAATGAATTGAACCCGTTGTTCGGCGGCCATCATCCCGAACCCAATGCCGAAAACATGGGCGATGTGGAAAAATTCATTCGCAGCGGCAAGGCGCAGCTTGGCCTCGGGGTAGATGGCGATGCGGACCGTTTTGGCATTGTGGACAAGGACGGCACCTGGCTGACACCCAACCAGGTGCTTGCGCTGGCGTTGTATCACTTGAAGAAGAACCGGCATTGGACCGGCGCGGTGGTGCGCACGGTGCCGACAAGTCATCAGGTCGATGCTGTTGCGCAACTGCTCGGTGTGAAGGTTTACGAGACGCCGGTCGGTTTCAAATATATCGGCGCGCTGATGGAAACCGAGCCGATCATCGTCGGGGGCGAAGAATCCGGCGGCCTAAGCGTCAAAGGCCATGTCCCGGAAAAGGACGGTATCCTGGCCTGTTTGTTGATGGCCGAGCTGGTTGCGACCGAGAAGAAATCGCTGGGCCGCATCCTGAAAGACTTGGAAAAACAAACCGGCGAGTTTCACACAGACCGCCTCAATCTGGCCATCCCGGCGGATAAAAAAGAAGCGTTGCTGGCAAAATTGGCGGGCGGACTTCCTGCAATCGGCCCGTTCACGGTGGAAAAATTCATCACGACGGATGGCTACAAATTCCTGTTGCCCGGTGGCGAATGGGTGGCGTTTCGGGCCAGCGGAACGGAGCCGGTCATCCGTTGCTATATCGAAGCGAAATCGGCTGCGAACCTGAAAAAATTGCGGCTGGCCTGCCAGGCATTGCTGAAGGCTTGAATGGCCGCAAATTTCAGTTACAGCCGTCCCGCGGTGTTCAGTTCATACAGCGCAAGCCCGAATACGACAGCGACCACCAGTCCGGCAAGAACGGAAAGGACGAAAATGCGGACTTGACGGCGTTTAACGTTATATGTGCGTGATCCGGGAGCAAACAAATCGCGCCACAGAACTGCGATGTTCTTCGACGTTTTCATTTGTGCAAAGACAAATCTTCTGCGTACTATTTGGTTGGCCAGACGGCCAAATTGTGTAATCGGAGCTTACAAAAACCCCGGTCCTTTGCAAGCCTAAAGTTGTTACATTTGTGTGAGGTTCAGGTGAATTTCACCCACAAAAGTGCGCTCTTTTTGGCCTTGGGCCTATTGCCAAAACAACACCTCGTGGCATGTTAAAATTGGTTCCTCATTGAGGGATGTTAGTTGGGGGGCGGCCCTATCCGGGGACCGTCCCCTTTCTAACGGGTTTTCAACAGTTCCCATTCGTCCCAAAGCAGTTTTTCCAGAGCTAATTAAGAGCACTTAGGTGAAATTGCAAATCAGCGGAAAAAAGGTAAAAGAACCCCGCCCCTCCTTGGTCAGCGGGGAGATGTTGTGTACGTATCTTATGGGTAATCCACTTTCCTATGGCTCGAAATGGGGTGAAACCCGAATGGTTCGGGCTATTTCCAGCGATGCCGGGCGCGCTTTTTCTTGTTCCGATGCGCGTCAACGATGAGGAAAATCGAAAGACAAACAGCCAATGCCGCCAGCCCCATTAAAAGCGGGGAGTTCTGGCAGGCTTCGACAATGGATCTGAATAACAGCTTGAAATCCATGATTAGGTTCGATTTTTAGACACGCATTGGAAAACGTTGCTCAACATTTAATTAGCTTGATGCCCCGCCAGCCCCTGTTCATCGTAAAAGTC
>DASRBR010000046.1:0-3103 GCA_035653495.1 Verrucomicrobiia bacterium | reverse complement strand
AAGGCCAAAGAATGAATTTTGTGTCATTACTACGGACCGACCCCACGACCCCAAGCGGGTGAGGCCAATTAGTCTCATGGCAGATATAATGTCAAAAGCCAAGCGCTCTCAGCGAATGTCCCTAATTAGGTCAAAGGGTAATAAAAACACAGAACTGCGATTTATAATATTGCTTCGAAATCACCGAATTTCAGGTTGGCGGCGAAATCAACCGATTACCGGAAAGCCAGATTTTATTTTCCGAAAACAGCGTGTGGCGGTATTCGTTGATGGTTGCTTTTGGCATGGTTGTGACAAGCACTGTAGAAAGCCTAAAACAAGGCGGGACTTTTGGCTGCCAAAAATAGCCAAGAATGTGGAACGAGATAATTTTGTAAACCGCGCTCTCAAAACTCGCGGCTGGAAAGTTTTAAGGGTTTGGGAGCATTCTCTAGAAAATCCTGGTCGGGTTTTGAGGCGATTGCAGACAATCCTTGCGCCGAATTGGAAAAGAAAGTAAACAAACGGCAATGGATACAATTGAACTGTTCGCAGGCGGCGGAGGGCTTGCGCTTGGGCTTCATATGGCGGGGTTTAATCCCGTGGCTGTTGTGGAGAGGGACGGTGATTCTTGCCAGACGCTCCGTGAGAACTGGAAAAAAGCGATGGGTTCTCGCTTTGAGCTTTTTGACAGAGATGTCCGAACACTCGATTTTTCAGCATGGCAGGATAAGGTTGTGTTAGTATCCGGCGGCCCTCCATGCCAGCCGTTTTCAATTGGCGGAAAGCACAAAGGATTTCGGGATGAACGCGACATGTTTCCACACGCAGTACGCATAACTCGCACCGTTCGTCCGAAGGCATTTATTTTTGAGAACGTTCGTGGTCTTCTGCGAAAATCTTTCGCGAAATATTTTGGCTACATTCTCCTGCAGCTTCAATACCCAGAGGTCATTCGACAAAAAAATCAAACATGGGGTGACCACCTGCGAAGGCTTGAAGAGCATCACACAAGCGGAAGAGAGTTTGGACTTCGATACCGTGTCCTTTTTCAACGGGTTAATGCGGCCGATTTTGGTGTTCCACAAACACGGGAACGGGTCGTCATCGTGGGTTTTCGTTGGGACGTTCAGGAACCATGGAGCTTTCCCCCACAGAGTCACACAGAAGATGCTCTGGAAGCCGCCAAATGGCTGACTGGAGTGTATTGGGACGAGCACCGAATATCGAAAAAAAATCGTCCAGAGCCTCCCTCCAAGGCGAAGCTACACCTCGAACGCATTGCTACTTTGCCGCTTTCGGCGAGATGGCGTACGGTCAGGGATGCTTTAGCCGGATTACCAGATCCAAAATCACGCGAGTCATCTTTAATTTTAAACCATAAGTTTCAACCGGGGGCTCGAAAATACAAAGGACACACTGGCAGTTCTCTTGATTGTCCAGCGAAAACTTTGAAAGCGGGAGATCATGGCGTTCCCGGCGGAGAAAACATGCTGGCGTTCCAGGACGGATCCGTTCGTTACTTTACTGTTCGAGAGAGCGCGCGGCTACAAACATTTCCTGATTGGTACATTTTTCCAACATCTTGGACGGAAAGTATGAGGCAAATCGGCAACGCGGTGCCTGTTACGCTTGCCGAAACAATTGGAGTGAGTGTTGCAACAACTTTATCGAACCATGAAAAGCGTGTGGTTCGCAATCAGTGATGGATGAGACAAGTCCATATAATCCACTTAGCAAGCGTAACCTCGCATCTAGTATTGTAACAAAGTTGCTACGCCAAGAAGCGCAGAAACTGCCTCCTCCTGATTTTCCGGGAGCAGGACTTTACCTGCTCTACTATTGCGGAAAGTTCGAGACTTATCGGAAGATTTCAGAACCGAATCAGAAGGGCTTCTTTTCTCAACCAATTTATGTCGGAAAAGCAATTCCAAAAGGAGGAAGAAAGGGCTTGGAAGGCTTTGACGTTCCACACGGGCGGGTGCTTTTTGATCGTTTGCGGCAGCACTCTGATTCAATTCAAGCCGCAACTAACCTGAATCTCGATGATTTTAGGTGCAGGTGGCTTGTAGTGGACGAAGTCTTCATTCCACTCGGTGAAAGCCTTTTGATCACACATTTCAAACCTTTATGGAATGCCGTCCTTGATGGTTTCGGCAATCATGATCCTGGCGAACGCAGGCACAGCGGACGTAAGCCATTGTGGGATATTCTCCATCCCGGAAGGCGTTGGGCGGAAAAAATGAAGGCTGAGATGTCGGTCAAAGAAGTTAGAGCGCTGGCCTTTGAGTACTTGGAAAAATCCGCTCAGCCTCCTAGCGATATCGCTCTATAACATGCAAACGCTTAATTGCCTGCATTTTCACAAGGGATCACCTTCGCCAATGCGGCGACGCGTTTGGCATCCACTGGGTTCGTGAGTTTGCCGCCTTTTTTGAGTGAACTGGCGACGATGAACCCGTCCGCATAAGGAAGAAATTGATGGGCGTTTGCCGCGGTGACGCCGCTGCCGAGCAGGATTTTTGCGCCGGGACAGGCGGCGCGCACGCGTTGCACATGCGCCGGGTCAGCCTGGCGGCCAGTGCCGGTGCCGGTGATGATCAACCCATCCGCAAGGCCGCGATCCAGCGTGTCGTGCGCGGCATCTTCCAAGGTCCAATCGCCCAGCGGAACGGCGTGTTTGACGTGGACGTCCGCAAAGATTTGCGCGTCGGGACAGACGTTGCGGCGAAAGCGGAGCGTATGGAAGGCATCGCCCTCGATGATTCCCTGGTCGGTGAGCATCGCGCCGCAATGGACGTTCACGCGGATGAATTCACCGCCGCAAGCCGCGCACAACGCCAGCGCGGCGCGGGCATCGTTGCGCAGGACATTGAAACCGATGGGCAACGCAACCGCCTCGCGCACGGCGCAACCAATGGCCGCCATGGCAGCAACGGTTTCGGGGCCAACCGCGCCTTTAGTGAAGGGAACGTCGCCGAAGTTCTCGATGAAAACCGCATGCGCGCCGCCCTGCTCGTAAGCCTTGGCGTCGGCGATGGCATGTTTTGTGGCAACGGCCAAATCTCCGCGCCAGCGGGGCGAACCGGGCAATGGCGGCAGATGAACAACGCCGATGAGGAGT
>DASRBR010000045.1:0-3107 GCA_035653495.1 Verrucomicrobiia bacterium | reverse complement strand
GAAATTTCAACGCAGACTTCAGAGGGCGCCGCAATGGTTTTCAATTCGTCTGCTTCAATGTTCGGGGAGGAATGCACCGCTCTGGACGCAAACCCAAAGTTTGCCGCGCCAGGGCTGCTCGCGGAATGTACTTTAGCCACCGCTTGGGCTCCTGTGTTCTGATTTGCCATGGTTCCTCAGGCTCTGACTCATATATAAATAACATGACTCCTGCTGGTTCGCAAAATTTCCTCGTAAAGCACCGCGATAGTCATATTTTTATTTTTTTTTCAACATGGGGTGAAACCCGCATTTTGCAAGGGCGCGGACTCACTTGTGCGCGTTTGCGGAGTGCGGGAAGATACCCGCCACTCATGCGCTCATCTTCTTTTGTTCGCAGTTTGCAATATTTTTTTGCTCCAGTTCTGGTTTGTTTGCTGACGCCGTTGGTCTTGCGCGCTGGCGAATTTTCGGCGCCCGACGGGGCTTCGCTGGAATTGCCAAAGGCTGGCGAAATGCAATTGCGCTGCATCACGCCTTCACTGTTGGGAGTCACGCTGATCACCACCCAGCCGAAATCGCCGGGGCCGCAATGGGATTTTGTGACCGGCGCGGGCAAGCT
The DNA here is from genome assembly GCA_035653495.1 of Verrucomicrobiia bacterium. Lineage (GTDB taxonomy): Bacteria > Verrucomicrobiota > Verrucomicrobiia > Limisphaerales > Pedosphaeraceae > DATAUW01. The sequence goes on along the minus strand of DASRBR010000045.1, from coordinate 2,506 downwards.
GGAATTGCCCGCAACAAACGAATTTGTCGTCACGATCGCCGGAAGCGATTGCCCGGTCAGCGCCGTTGGTTTCAAGCGGCGTGTCGCCTACGCGCCGCTCAAACAACACGACATTCGCATCGGCAATCATCTTTATTTGAAGCTGTCGCGGCCGATTGCCGAAGGCCAAAGCGTCGAAGTAAAAAATCCCGACGGAATATTATGGCCGGCGAGCCAGCGTTTGATCGCCAATTGCGATCCGTTGCGCTGGAGCCCGGCGATTCATGTGAACGAAGTCGGTTATCTGCCCGATCTTCCAAAAAAAGCGATGGTTGGTTTTTATCTCGGCAGTTTGGGTGAGATGGGCACCAATGAATTCGGCTCCAACTCCAATGTGTTTCAAGTGATTGACGCGGCAAGCAGCCAACAAGTTTTTCAAGGAACACTGACCCTCCGGCGCGACCATGGTTTTCCTTTTGCAAATTATCAGCAGGTATTGGAAGCCGATTTTTCAACGTTTAAAACGCCTGGCGAATATCGTTTGCAAGTTCCGGGGCTGGGCGCGTCGTTTCCATTTTTTATCAGTGATGAAGTCGCCGGCGCATTTGCGAGGACGTACGCATTGGGCCTTTATCATCAGCGTTGCGGCACAAGCAATGCACTGCCTTTTACTCGCTTTACCCACGATCCCTGCCACACTGCGCCCGCGGAAATTCCCGTTCCGCAATCGAAATTTCAAACCGCATGGGAAATCATTGCCAACACGGATTCCGATTTTTCTTCAGAGCCGCGCCACACCGCGCCGCAACTCAAGGATGAAGCGTCGCAACTCTATCCCTTTGTGAAGCGCGGAAAAATTGACGTCAGTGGCGGTCATCATGACGCGGGCGATTACAGCAAATATACCATCAATAGCGCCGGGCTGATCCACATCCTTGTGTTCGCGGCGGATAATTTTCCCGGCGCAGGCGCGCTCGATAATCTCGGTATTCCCGAAAGCGGTGACGGCCGCAGCGATCTTTTGCAGGAAGCGAAATGGGAAGCCGATTTTCTGGCAAAAATGCAGGATGACGATGGCGGGTTTTTCTTCCTCGTTTACCCGCGCGAACGCGAATATGAATCCGAGGTGCTGCCTGACCATGGCGACCCGCAAATCGTCTGGCCAAAAAATACGGCTGTGTCGGCAGCCGCGACAGCCGCATTGGCGCAATGCGCTTCCTCACCACTGTTCAAAAAGCAATTTCCCGAAGCCGCCAAACAGTATCTTCAAAAAGCGCGCGCGGGATGGGCATTCCTCGAACGCGCCCTGGCCGCGCATGGCCGCGATGGCGCTTACCAAAAGCTCACTCATTACGGCAATGATTTCATGCACGATGACGAGTTGGCATGGGCGGCTTGCGAAATGTATCTGGCGACCGGCGACGAAAGCATTCATCAAAAACTGTTCGATTGGCTGAAGCCCGGGCCGGACACGCGAAAGTGGGGTTGGTGGCGTCTCTATAGTTCGTGGGGATGCGCGATCCGTGATTATGCCTTCGCTGCGCGTTCCGGGAGAATCAACCGTGGGAAGCTGGATCGGCTGTTGCTCGCGGGATGCGAGGACGAAATCATCGGCGCGGCGCAGGAGGATTTGCGCTACTCGGAAGATTGCGCTTACGGGAGCAGTTTTCCGGAGGAAACCAAACGCACCCGCACCGCAGGATGGTATTTTTCCGGCGATCAAGCCTTTGATCTCGCTGTGGCTTGCCAGCTCGATTATCCCATCTTCAACGATCCGCGCCCAAAATTTCTTCGCGCCATCAGTGCCAACCTGAATTTCGAAGCCGGCTGCAATCCGGTGAATGTCTCTTACATCACCGGTTTGGGATGGAAACGGCAGCATGAAATCGTGGACCAATACGCGCAAAACCAGCGGCGGATGCTTCCGCCGGACGGCATCCCCATCGGCAACATCCAGGGCGGTTACAGTTGGGTCCAGCAATATCAAGACGAACTCAGCAAGCTCACTTTTCCCTGGGACGGCGATGAAACCGCGCCTTACGCATTTTATGATCGTTGGGCGGACACTTTTAATCTCAACACAGAATTTGTGGTTTTGAATCAAGCCAAGGGTTTGGCATATCTCGCCTGGCTGATGGCGCGCACGCCGCTCAAAGATCAACCCTGGAAATCTGCCGATGCGCACATTGTCATGTTGCCTTCGGCCAAATCGTCGCCTCTTCTCACGGCAACGATTGAGGCGCCGGGAGTGGACCTGAAGCGCGCGCGAATCGTCTGGGAATGGCAGGGCCACGATCCCGAATGGGGAAAGACGGTTCAAATGCCGCCGCTCAAGAGCGGTTCTCGCTGGGTGGAAGCCGAGGCACAATTGCCCGATGGCCGCCGGGTCTTCGCAGTAACCAACCTCACCAGCGGCGGGTTTTGGCGGCTGGCAAGGCCCTGAAAGCTTGTTTTTTTCGAACGAAACAAAGTGCGACACCGCCGCAAAATCGTGCAATTTTCAACGGAATTACGCTGCTTTCTCGCA
>DASRBR010000044.1:0-4725 GCA_035653495.1 Verrucomicrobiia bacterium | reverse complement strand
ATTAACGTTCATCCGCCTGTATTCGGGTCATTTGAAGACCGGCGACACGGTTTTCATTCCCAGCAAGAGCCGCAACGAGCGCATCGGGCGCCTGCTGAAAATGCACGCCAACAAGCGCGAAGAGATCAGCGAAATTTACGCCGGCGATATTTGCGCAGCGGTGGGACTGAAGGGCGTCACGACAGGTGACACGATTTGCGATCAGAATCATCCCATCGTTCTTGAGTCGATCGAATTCCCGGCGCCAGTAATCGCGGTCGCCGTCGAACCGAAGACGAAGGGCGATCAGGAAAAAATGTCGCTCGCGCTTTCGAAGCTGGCGCAGGAAGATCCCACCTTCAAAGTTCATACCGATCCCGACAGCGGCCAAACCATCATCAGCGGCATGGGTGAGTTGCACCTGGAAATCATCATTGACCGCCTTAAACGCGAATTCAAGGTTGACGCCAACACCGGCGCGCCGCAGATCGCCTATCGCGAAACCATCACCAAGAACGCCGATGGCGAAGGCAAGTTCATCCGCCAATCCGGCGGTCGCGGTCAGTACGGCCACGCGCTGGTCAAGGTTGAGCCGAATGAAAAGGGCAAGGGCGTTGAGATCAACAACAAGATTGTCGGCGGCGCGATCCCGAAGGAATATATTCCGGCGGTTGTGGACGGCATCGAAGAAGCCATTCGTGGCGGCGTTTATGCCGGCTACCAGGTGATTGACATCAAGGTGGACATCGTTGACGGCACGTTCCACGAAGTGGACTCAAACGAACTCGCGTTCAAGATGGCCGGTATTTTTGCGCTCAAGGATGCGTTCAAGAAGGCAAATCCCATCCTCCTCGAGCCGATCATGAAGGTGGAACTCACCACGCCCGACGAATATCAGGGCGATTTGATCGGCGACATCACGCGCCGTCGCGGGATGATTGACAGTATTGAGGCGAAGATGGGGCAGACCATTGTTAACGCCAAAGTGCCGCTGGCCGAAATGTTCGGTTATGCCACGGCGATCCGTTCTCTTTCAAAGGGCCGCGCCTCGTACTCGATGGAACCATTGACCTTCGAGCAGGTGCCGCAGAGTGTATTGACCGCAATTCTCGACAGTTCTAAATCACGACCAGCGGCGCGCACGTAACAACCAAAACTATACAATTGTTCTTTCTATGGCTGGACAACGCATACGCATTCGACTGAAGGCATTTGACCACCGGGTCATCGACCAATCCGCCCGCGACATCGCGGACACGGTCAAACGCACCGGGGCCCGGGTGGCCGGTCCGATACCGCTTCCCACACGTGTGGAACGCTTCACTGTCCTGCGCTCGCCGCATTCAGACAAAAAGTCCCAGGAAACCTTCGAACAACGCACCCACAAGCGCCTGCTCGACATCATTGAGCCGACCGCCAAGACCGTGGACGAATTGAAGAAATTGAACCTGCCTGCGGGCGTGGACATCACCATCAAGATTTGATTTATGCTCGGCTTACTAGGAAAAAAATTGGGACAGACGCGCGTCTATGACGAAAAGGGCGTCCTTGTGCCTGTCACCGTCGTGCTCGCCGGGCCGAACCGGGTGTTGCAATGCAAGACCCAGGAATCGGACGGTTATAACTCGGTGCAGCTTGGTTTCGACGACCAGAAAGACCAGCGTGTGACCAAGCCGCTGCTCGGCCATATCAAGAAACATAATGGCGCGGCAGTGAAGCGCATCCGCGAATTTCGCGATTTCACGATCACCGTGAAGCCGGGAGATGTCGTCGGCGCGAACATTTTTGCGAAGGGCGATTTCATTGACGCCATTGGCATCACGAAGGGACGCGGTTTTGAAGGCGTGATGAAGCGGCATAATTTTCGCGGTGGTGACGCTTCGCACGGCGCGAAGGGATGGCGTCGCCGTCCGGGGGCCATCGGCCAGCGCTTGTTTCCCGGCACGGTCATGCGCGGCATGCGCATGCCCGGTCACATGGGCCAGGTGCGACGCACCATCCAGAATTTGGAAATCATCCAGGTGCGTGAAGCGGACAACCTGCTTTTGATCAAAGGCGCGGTGCCCGGTTCCAAGGGCGATTACGTGGTGATTCGTGAGGCCAAGAAACATCCCAAGGCCAAAGCTGCCGAGGCCAAGAAAAAGTAACGGACTCACATGAAACTTAAGATTCAAGACATCAAAGGCCAAAGCGCCGGTGAACTGGAAGTGAAGTTCCCGCTGATTGAGAACGGCAAGGGCACACAGGCTGTGCATGACACCGTGGTTGCTTACAATGCCGCGCAACGCAGCGGCACGGCTTGCACGAAGAACGTGGGCGAAGTTGCCGGCACGAACAAAAAGCCCTGGAAACAAAAGGGCACAGGCCGCGCGCGCGCGGGTTCGTTCCAATCGCCCTTGTGGCGCGGCGGCGGCGTGGTCTTTGGGCCGAAGCCCCGCGATTTCAGCAAGAAAGTTTCGCGTTCGACGCGCCAGCTCGCGCTGCGCAAGGCGTTGAGCGAGCGTTTGCACTCCGGCGATGTCGTCGTGGTGGATGATTTGAAACTCGACACGCCCAAGACCAAGGACTTTATCGGCGTGCTTTCGTCATTGAAGCTCGACGGCTCGACTTTGATCGTTGCTCACGAAGCGAACAAGAATTTGTCATTGGCATCGCGCAATGTTCGGAACGTGAAGCTGACCACGAGCGACGAGTTGAACACGTATGAAATTTTGCGCAGCGACAAACTGGTGTTCACCCGCGGCGCTTTTGAAAAAGTGGAAGAGCGCCTGAGCAAATAATCACCATGAACTCTTTTGAAATAGTCAAGACGGTGCGCGTCACGGAAAAAGGGACGCGCCAGGGTGAAAAGCTGAACCAGTACACCGTGGTGGCTGATCGCCGCGCGAACAAGATCCAGATCCGCCAGGCTGTGCAGGAATTGTTCAAGGTGAAGGTCGTTCGCGTGAACACCTTGAACGTGCATGGCAAAGCCCGCCGTCAGCGCACGACCCAGGCTGGCAGGACGTCGGACTGGAAGAAGGCGATTGTGACGCTGAAAGAGGGCGACAAGATTGTTTTGACCTAATTGATTTTTATATATGCCGCAAAAACTTTTCAGACCGCTGACGCCGTCCACGCGATACATCACCATCGCGTCGTATGACGACATCACCAAGACACGGCCGGAGAAAAGCCTTGTGTTCACCCGCAAGAAAACGGGCGGACGCAATTCGTACGGACGCGTCACCAGCCGCGGCATCGGCCAGGGCAACAAGCAGAAGATCCGCAACGTGGATTTTCGCCGGGACAAGAAGGGCGTTGAAGCCACGGTTTCCGCGATTGAATACGATCCGCGCCGCACCGCGCGTTTGGCGTTGCTGCAGTACGCGGATGGCGAGAAGCGGTACATCATCGCACCGGTTGGCTTGCAGGTTGGCGCGAAGTTGGTGAGCGGCCATACTGCGCCGCCGGAGACCGGCAACAATTTGCCGTTGAGCGCGATTCCTGTCGGCGTGCCGATTCATAATATTGAACTGGTCCCGGGCAAGGGTGGTCAGATGGTTCGCTCTGCGGGCGGCGCGGCGACGTTGATGTCGCGTGACGGCGATTACGCGCAGCTCCGTTTGCCTTCCGGCGAAATCCGCAAGGTGCATGTGAATTGTTACGCGACCATCGGCCAGGTGGGCAACACCGAGCATGAAAATGTCATTTTGGGCAAGGCGGGACGCAGCCGTCATCGTGGCATTCGCCCGTTAAGCCGCGCGGTCGCGAAGAACCCGGTTGACCATCCGATGGGTGGCGGCGCAGGCAAGACTTCCGGCGGTGGCCATCCGGTGACGCCTTGGGGCGTTATCACCAAGGGCAAGAAGACGCGTTTGCGCAAGAAACTGTCGAATCGCTTTATCCTGGTGCGGCGCGATGGCCGGCCGATGAAACGGAAATAAAATTTATGGGACGTTCGATCAAAAAAGGCCCGTTTGTCGAGGACCACCTGTTGGAAAAAATCACGAAGCTGAACGCGACCGGTTCCAAGAAACCGATCAAGACGTGGTCGCGGAAGTCCATGATCACGCCGGAATTTGTCGGGCACACGTTCAACGTGCATAACGGCAAGGTGTTCAACCCGGTGTTCGTGACGGAAAACATGGTGGGCCATCGGTTGGGCGAATTTTCGCTCACCCGCACGTTCAAGAAGCACGGCGCGCACACGGCCAAAGCCGAAGCCAAATAGTTATGCAAGTTCAAGCCATCACCCGCAACGTCAACATGTCCGCGCAGAAGATGCGCGAAGTGGTCCGGCAAATCCAGGGCCTGCCCGCGCTGCATGCGCAGGCTGTCCTTGCGGTGGTGCCGCGCAAGTCGGCGCGTTTTGTCGCCAAGACTTTGAAGTCCGCGATCGCCAACGCGGAAGACCAGGCGCGTCATCAAAAGAACAACCAGTTCAAGCCGGAGAATTTGCGAGTGCAATCGGCGGTCGCGGGGACGGCCTCGACGGCACACCGGAAGCGTTTCACGCCCAAGGCGCGCGGTTCGGCGGGGCCGATCATCAAGCGGACCAGCCACATCAAAATTGTTTTGTCAGACGAATAATTGTTATGGGTCAAAAGACTAATCCAATCGGGTTGCGCGTCGCCGTCAACAAGGACTGGCGCTCGAAGTGGTATGCCGGCAAGAAAGAATTCGGCAAGCTGCTCACCGAAGACCGCCAGATCCGCGACTTGCTGAAGAAAAAGCTGGAGACGGCTTCCGTCCCGAAGATTTTGA
>DASRBR010000043.1:0-6315 GCA_035653495.1 Verrucomicrobiia bacterium | reverse complement strand
ATTGCTGTTCCTTGGCGACGTGTGCCAGCAGGTGCAGCAGCACCATCGAATCCAATCCGCCCGAAACGGCCACCAGGATGGATTCTCCTCGTTGAAAGAGCCGCCTTTGCGCAACCGATTGTTCAAATTGCTCCAGCAATTTCGCCGCTTTACTCACGGCCACAGCGTACGGCCAAAGGGCCGTTTTTCACAAGAAGCAAACCATGGAAAAGATTTTTGACAGAATGAACAGAATGGACAGAACCAATTTCTGCAAGCCTGCTCAAAAAACCTAAACGCACTTCAAAGGCTCAAATTTTCTGCCAAGAATCGGCGCGCTGGGGGTCTTCAGCCAACGTTCGAGCACGCCGGCATAAACGGTGCGGAAATCGGTCGAGAATTTCATGTCGCCCTGGAACAAATCCGCTGGCGCGAGGCTCGGATATTTGCCGAGCAGACCGGCCTTCACTTTTTCGCCGACAACAAACATCGGCGCAGCCGCGCCATGGTCAGTTCCGCCGCTGGCGTTTTCGGCAACGCGCCGGCCAAACTCGCTGAAGGTCATCACCAGCACGCGGGACATGTTGCCCTGCGCCTTCAAATCATCGGTGAACGCCTTCACCGAATCACCCAAATCTTTCAAGATGCGTTGCTGCGCGGGGAGTTGATTGACGTGCGTGTCATATCCGCCCTGCGAGACATAATAAATGCGCGTTGGCAAACCGCCGCCAATCAATTTCGCGACAAGCTTCAGGCTGGTGCCGAGTGGCGAGCCGGGATATTGCGCCTTGTTCTCCACCTTGCGGCTGACTTCGAGGATTTTGTCCGAGCTTAATTCCGCGTCCATCGAAGTGCGTTCAAGATAATCCAGCGCGGAACCGGTGTGCGCGGTTTTGCCGCGAATGGAACCAATGGTATCGCCTGAATTGCCGTCGGCGACCGGATGCGTCTCCATCTCTTCGCCCGCTTCGTTCAACTTGCGGAATGGATCATCCGCGCCCTCGCTGCGTTTATCGGTGGGAATAAAACGATAACGCTGCGGATTCTCCAGGCTGATGCCCATGGGAAGCTTCGCCGCGAACGCCTGCGGCATCTGCCGACCGATGCTCACGCCGACGGTCGGGTCGCAGCCGGAACAGGCGTTGTCGAAATAGCGTCCAATCCAGCCGTATTTCTCGAACTTTTCGGAATCACTCGCCGTCTGCCAGATTTCCGTCGAACGGAAATGCGAACGGTTCGGGTTCGGATATCCCACGCCCTGGACCACCGCCAGATGGCCGTTGTCGTAAAGCTCCTTGAAACCGGCAAGGCCCGGATGAAAACCGAGTTCGTCATTGATCTTCAGGACGTCCTTGGCGGCCAGTCCGATGCGCGGGCGGCTGCGCCGGTAATGATCGTTGCTGTAAGGCACGACGGTGTTCAATCCGTCGTTGCCGCCCGCCATTTGGAGCACGACCAAAATGTCGCCATCTCGTCCGGTGGTGGTTTGGATGGCCGAATCCGCCGCTTCGGCTTGCAATGCGGAAAAAGTGTTGGCCAGAAACGCCGGAATGGTCGTGGCGAAGGCGCTGCTCAGGACGGTTGTGCGCAAAAACTCGCGCCGGGTCCGAAGTGTCACATCGGTTTTCATAAGTTCGATAATTTACAGATCAAAGATGATAAAATTCCGCTAACTCAAAACCTTTGGGCGGCAAAACAAGCCCTTTCGCCTTCGCTTGATCAATGATCAGCGAAATTGGCGGGAGACGCTGGCTTTTTTTGAAAAGCTCAATGGCCACCGATTTCAAGTCGGTTGGCTTGTCCCATTTTGCCTCCTGACCGCCGGTTGATTGCGGAGGTTGATTATTCTCGTTCATAACTCAGGTGAGTTGATATTCCGGTGTGCTCATCACAAGGCGGATGGCGTTCAAGATCACCGTGTCATCCATCGAACTCTGTCCATCCAGGTAATCGCGCAGGGCCTGCTCCTGTTTGGGGCGCAATTTGTCCTGCAACAGCCGCTTCTCCAAAGCCGCCAGCAGCTTGTCCTTGTCGCTCCGTTGTTCGGGCGACAAAATCTTTTGCACGTCTACGGTTTCCATTTGGAAATTCCGCATACGATTTTGGACCTGCATCGTTTTGGCCTGCGCTGGCGGAGGAAGCGCCCCGGCCAGTTCCTCCCGGAGCATCTTCGAGTTGCCATCGACCAAAATGGCCGCTTCATTGTAGCGCGCAAGCAAATTGTTCGTCGTGATCCAGCTCAGGCCGCCGTCCCAACCCTTGACGTTCGGCGGCTGGAATAAATCCTGGCCCAGGTTGCGCGTCAGCCCGAAGCAGATGAATGGCCCCGGCAAATCGCGTTCCAATACCCGCACGCTGCCGACCAGCCATTGCACCGGGCCTTTCACCTGGTTGCGAATGATGTCGCTCGCATAAAATTCTTCGCTCAAGAACATCGCCCGGAGCAGCGGTTTGAAATTGTTGCCGGATTTGCGGAAGACCTCGGCCAACTCCGTATTCAACTCCTCCGACGGGTCCTGCCCAGCAAAGAAATTCCAAATCTTCGCCGTGATGAACCGCGCGGACTGCGGTTGTTCAACAATGATGCGCAAAACATCGTCGCCATTCAGGTTCCCAGTGTGGCCGAGAAACGTTTTCTCCCCGTTGTCATGAATGCCGGGACGATCGATAAATTCCTGATTTGCGCGGTCGTACGTCCAGCCGGTCAATGCGCGCGCGCCTTCGGTGACGTCCTTCTCCGTGTAATGGCCTTCGCCCAGCGTGAACAATTCCATCAGCTCGCGCGCAAAGTTTTCGTTCGCATGCTGCTTGCGGCTTTGCGCCTGGTCGAGCCAAATCAGCATCGCCGGGTCTTTGGCCATGGCGGTGATCAGTTCGAGCCAGTTGCCGGTCGCCTGACGCCGGAAAAGGTCGTTCTGCATCCACATGAGATAGGCGTCGCGAACTTTTTCGGCGCTGGTGGCAAAATGACCGTGCCAGAATAACGTCATCTTCTCCTGCAAAGGCCGCGGACCGACTGTCATCCGCTGCAGCCACCAATGCTTCAGATCAATCAGGTGTTGCCGTTGATTCCGCTGCTCTTCCTGCACCAGCTTGCGGCGAGTTTCCGGGTCGGCATCGCGCGCTTTTCGGTAACGTTCCACGCGCGTCGGGTCGGGAACGGCCCACTCGGGGTCGGCGGTGGTGTCCGGGATTTTTTCATAATCGACGAGATGAGAGACGGCCTGCTCCAAACCGAGGCTTTGCAACTGCTCAATTTGCTGCGTGGGTCCGCCGAATCCAGCCCGGTTCAGAAGATGGGCTGCGGTCGTGAAATTCCAATGTTTCCTGGCCAGCGCCTTCAACATAAAGGAATAGACGCAGGCCCCAGCGGAAAGGTTTCAGCAGGAATTTGCTACTGATTGATGGATTTGTAAGGCAGCGGCGCGGGCGGAAAATAAGGGTCCAATCCCAACACCGGCGCGAGCACGTCGTGGTTCGCGGGGTCATTCGAGAAGGAATAGCCGTCGTTCCATAAGCGATGACAGACGCGATACCAAATACGCGTGCCGCGATAGGTGGGCTGCGCGTACCACTGGGCCTGTGGCGGCGGCACGGCGGGATAAACAGTGGCCTTATGATCGTTGCAACCGCACGGTTCAGTGGAACAACCTGGAAGCATCATGCAAACACCCGCGAACAAGAACATCATTAAAGTTTTTTTCATGGTCCTCCTTTGATGTAAAATACGTTGCATCCGCGGAAGCGCGATTCAACTGGGGTGAAAACCGGTCGGCAAACTTTCAGCTCTCTTTTGTGTGGAAGCAAATAGTTTGTCGTGGAGGATTGCACTCGACGCGCTGGCATTTGGGGAGCGCACACGCCACGCGTGCCGTGTTCGGCGCCTCGCCCAACACATGCTTTCGCACGACCGAGCGTCTTTGCCTCATTCTGCGCTTCAAACACCGATTTCTAGCGCGGAAAAAATTTCTGAAACTTTTTTTATTTTTTTATTGCTATTCGTTGCAGGTTTAATACATCTGCGCGCAGTGCAAATAAAGGCAGAGTCTGCGGCCGCTCAAAATCGGATGGCCGCAAACCAGTCGGCCTCGGAACCATTCGCCATCCAGGCCGAAAATTTAGTCAGGCGATTTGGTGAAACGGAAGCGCTTTCACGCGTTTCCTTGAATATCCGCCGGGGAGAATTTTTTTCGCTGCTCGGCCCTTCCGGTTGCGGCAAAACCACCCTGCTCCGCATCATCGCCGGCCTGGATTCTCCCGTCGAAGGCTCGCTCAAAATTTGCGGAAATGACGCCGCGTCCATCCCTGCGCACAAACGACCGGTGAACACGGTGTTTCAATCCTACGCGCTCTTTCCTCATCTGAGCGTCCGCGACAACGTGGCGTTTGGGCTGCGCATGAAAAGAATTCCGCAGGCGCAAATCGCCGAACGCGTTGATCAAACCATGGCGCTCGTGCAAATTTCTCCCTTTGCCGATCGCCGGCCTGCGCAGCTTTCCGGCGGACAAAAGCAACGCGTCGCGCTGGCCCGCGCAATCGTCAACGAGCCGGAAGTGTTGTTGCTCGACGAACCGCTCGGCGCGCTTGATTTGAAATTGCGCAAGGAATTGCAGGTCGAGCTTTCGCAATTGCAACGCCGCCTCGGCATCACGTTCATCCTCGTGACGCACGACCAGGAGGAGGCGCTCGTGATGAGCGACCGCATCGCCGTGATGAACGCCGGCAAGATTGAGCAACTGGATGAAGTCGAAAAATTGTATGAACGTCCACGCACCCGGTTCGTCGCGCGCTTTCTCGGCTCCTGCAATCTTATTGAGGCGACGGTGGCGCAAATACCGGCGAATGATTTTGCCGTGGCCGACGCCCCGCTCGGCGAATTGCATTTCGATGCCGCAAAATCATCCCGCAACGTCGGTATCGGCGAAAAAATCACGCTTGCCATCCGTCCGGAAAAAATCGGTTTGCTGCATTCTGACGCGCCGCGTTCGAGAAACCATTTTCCAGCGAAGGTCGAGGAGGTCATTTACAGCGGCGCGGAAACGCAATATCGCTTGCGCGCAAAAGAATTGCCCTTGAGCGCGTGTCTGTTGAACGCGAGCGTGGGAAGCCATGGATTTGAGATCGGCCAGTCCGCGCTGGTCCATCTTCCACCGGAATCATTGATCGTTCTGGACGACTAATGCACACCGTAACACGCAACACACAGCACGCCGGAAAACCCCGCCGCGGATTCGCTCCAATGGGTGAATTGCTTCGCTCGCTCATCACCAGTGGCCCGAGTGTCATTTGGTTGACGGTGCTGCTGCTCGTTCCGTTGTTGGCGGTCGCGGTCATCAGCTTCATGAGCCGCGGCGATTACGGCGAAACGCAGCTTCCCTTCACGTTAGACAATTACAAACGCCTGCTTGGTTTCGGGCTGCTCGGTTTCGACGCGCTTTATCCCATCATTCTGGCTCGCAGCCTTGCGCTCGGCATCGGGACCGCGCTGGCCTGCGTTGCCGCCGGATTGCCGCTCGCATTTTTCATTGCACGTTTGCCGGCGCGTTTCAAAAATCTCGCGCTGACGCTCGTCGTGATTCCGTTCTGGACCAATCTGCTCATCCGCACCTACGCCTGGCAGATTCTGCTCGCGCCGGAAGGCTGGCTCGCGCGGGTCGTTCACGCGATCGGCATCGGCGCATCCGGCGAAGCGCTTTATCCCGGAACGGGCGCGGTCGCAATCGGGATGATTTGCGATTACCTACCGTTTCTTGTGCTGCCGTTGTATGCCTCGGTGGAAAAGCTGGACTGGAGCCTCGCGGAAGCCGCGATGGACCTTGGCGCGAACGGCGCGAAAGTTTTTCGTCACGCCATTCTGCCGCAAATCATGCCCGGCCTGATCGCGGGGATGATCCTGGTTTTTCTTCCCGCAACCGGTCAATTTGTCATTCCCGATTTGTTGGGCGGCGCGAAGACCGTCATGCTCGGCAATGCCATCCAACAACAATTCGGCCAGAGCCGCGACTGGCCGTTCGGCTCGGCCATCGCCGTCGTGGCGCTCGCGCTGGTTATGTTCAGCCTTTGGATTTACGCGCGCAAATCCAGCGGCAAGGGAGGTCCGCAACTGCTGTGAAACGCACATCCATCCCGCTCAACCTCGCCGCGTGCGCGCTCTACGTTTTCCTGTACGCGCCGCTGGCGGTGGTCATCGTGTATTCGTTCAATGCCGCGCGATTCGGCTCCGGTTGGCAGGGATTCACAACCAAATGGTATGGCACGCTTTGGCAAAATTCCCTTGCTCTCAGCGCAACAAAGAACACCCTCCTGCTTGCCGTCATCAGCACGGCCATTGCAACG
>DASRBR010000042.1:0-13850 GCA_035653495.1 Verrucomicrobiia bacterium | reverse complement strand
CTCGTGATGCTTTGCGCCGCCCGGTTGCCGGGTCACACTGGCGCTGACTTCAATCGAACCCTCGGCAGCGTCGCCATCTGGAACGCTTTTGCCGGTAAGCCGCGAATAAATCCGCTGATACAGCTTCCGTTGCGCCTTGCCGATAGCACCGTCCGGCCCCATGAACTCGTTAATGCGAACGAGAAATTCGCATGGGTCTTCCGGCCTCACGCCGATGTCGCCCTTTTGGCCGTTGATCGCCCAAGTAGCGCGGCATTTCACTTTGGCTGTCCCGCCCATCATTTGAGGCACGTCGATGCTGACTTCGCATGTCCCCTTCGTCAGTTCACGCACCTTGCGTTCGAATCCGTTTTTGCAGCCGTAGAACCGACCGGCGATGATGTTGAATTCGTTCCCGACTGCATGGAACCCACGGAGGCGCGATTCAATGAACACGTCGCGCACAACATCCATGGAGTAAGGCACCAACGGTCTGCCCGCTTTGTCGTTCTGCTTCGGGTCGCGGTCCGTGCGAAAACCGAGATCGGTGTTCATCAGCGCCATGACGGGGGCCATGATTTCCGGCGTGAGAAGCGCCCGCATGTCCACGACCGCCGTTGCGACGACCAACTCCTTTTCGAAGTCCCCGGCATCCTCAAATTGCTGGACTGCGCTGGATGAAATTTTGTCAATCTCCCTGGCGACCTCTGCCATTGATTTACGTTTTTCGAGTGTTCTTTCAGTGCTCATGTCTTTGGTTTTGATGGATGTTTTTGATGATTAAGAAACCGAGCAGGGATGGGTTGCGAACGCGGCCTTGACCCTCAAGAGCCATCGGTCAGTCCACTCCAACGCCAGCTTGGAAAGAGGATTCGCCGCGGGCGTGTCGCCCTTTTTGATGCCCAAGAAAAACCGTTCAATCGGCCTGTCGGCATTCCGACCGGAGAAATCAAACTGGTCTGCATGGCCCGCAGCGACCGCGCAGTTGTGCAATGTGCCGCTCAGACACGCGCATTCGCCGGTGTAGGTGGAACCGTCAATGCGTCCTTCCGCAATCGCGGCCCGCAGCCCTTCAACTTCCGCAGGATTGGACGAAAGCACCGCCCAAAGATCGTCGCGAATTGGCGTGAGGTTCGCCCCGTAGAGGTTCGCCCCGTCGAGGTTCGCCTTGTGCTCAATGCCCCATTTGACAGCCAGGCCGATCTTAACGCCAAGCGGCGTTTCGTCGTTGGCTTCAATCTCTGCGGTAAATTTTACTTCTCCCGTCCATCGACTTTTGATTTCGAATTTAATCATAGATGCGTTTATGGTTGTTGGTCTGTGTTGTCCGTGCGGTCTTTCCCTGCCAAAACAATTCCGTAGATGACGACTGCCGCCGCGCCACAAATCGCGCCCGCAACGAAGCCGATGAACAAACAAAGCATCATGTTTTTGCCTCCGTTTTCAGAATGACTCCGTAGCTCGCCGCGATAAGTTCCAACGGAACGCCAGCATCACGCGCCATCTTGGCCAGAATTGTGCGAGGGTGGTAACGGACCATTTCTCGACTGGCCCTAAACGCGGGGATTGGCGGGCGCGGGCCGTCTGACTTGCTTCCCAAATCGCGCTCAGTGATTTGCAACCACTCCGCGCATTGTTCCCGCGTCAGCATCGCGTCCAAATCAGGAACAGCTTTCACGCCAATAGCTCCCTCTTGCCCTTGTTGCGATTGAACGCCAAACGAATGGCCTCATTGATGAGCCGCGAGCGCAATCCGTGCTTTTCCCCGTTGACGCCAGCGATACGGTTGAGTTCCTTTGAAAGTAGGCTTTGCGCATCCTTATCCGGCTGAAATGTGATGGTTAGTCGCTTCTTGCGTGCCATGTGAGACGTTGTAAGACAGTGTGAGACATCACGCAACAAAAATCTTTTTTTTACTTGAGATTTGTCTTACACTGTGTTACATCCCTCCGATAAAGATTGGACTTTATGGCAAGAAATAAATCTCAGAAAAGACGCGTTCCAACCATCACATTTCAGCCGGATGATGACGTTTTGGATATAATTGAGGCTGAAATGAACAAGCTCAAAAAGCAGGGCGTCGAAATGACACGCGGGCTGCGGTCGAAGATCGTGAACATGGCGATGCGGGCTTCCGGGAAGGAGGCTGCGGAGAGGATTTTGAAAATTCACGAACTTGAGCGGGGTTCGCCCAAATCCGAATAGCTTCGTTGATCACCTCATTCAGAAACTCCCCTTTTTTTGTGACAATGCGTTTCATAAATTTAAATCATCGCATGGGGTATAGGACATTAGATGTCCTACCCGATTTGTTTTTTAGTTCCCCGTGCGTGCCACAACAGAAAAGGAAAAGGCGCGGACCTGCCACACCCCAAACAGGCACCGCGAAGCGCCTCCAAAGAATGCAACAAGCCGCGCCCGATTTGGGCGCGAAATCAGTTGCGGCTTTGGCTCAAAATTCGCGGTTTTGTTTGGCCGAACTGTTACGCTAAAATAACACCCGCATGAAATACAAAATTATGAAGCAAGTCACCTTCAAAAAGTCCTACATCGCGCTGCTTCTCGCTTTTTGTGCAACATGTAACGCCGCTGGAACAAATAAAATCACCGGGGCATTTGGGAAAAAATTGGGCGAGACATTCACGACCAACAAAGTAGAACGAATTGAGATGGGGAAAAACGAACCTCTTTTTAAATTTACACCGACAGAGTCGCACGAATATTTCAGTGACTATTATGTGCAAATCACTCCGATCAGTAAGATTATTTACCATATTGCCGCCACATCTCCAAAAGATGACGATTTCGACCGCGTGACTCTGCGGTATGAAGCCTTAACAAAGGCCCTTTCCGACAAATACGGGCCAGCCGAAACTGTTTTGGGTGCAAGCACCATTAGTCAAGATTTTCGGTCTGTGCGCGTGAAGATTGTCCAAGGGCAGGTATATCCTCAGCTTGTGATTGATTATGTCGATAGCGTTCTTGCCAAAATCGCCGAGGAAGAACGCGCCGAAATAGAAAAAAGACTGAGAGACAAACAGATAGATGCGGAGCTTAAAAACAAAAACAATTCGGGTCTATAAACCGGCAACAAAACGGCAACGGTAAATCGGCATCCAAAAATCCCAATGAAACAAGGCAGTATCCGAGCAATGGCATTGTGGGGGTCAGGGGTTCGAATCCCCTCGGCTCCACCATCCTTACAACTCCTCTCATAAACAGGAGAAGAATTCGCCGGGTGGGGGCACCCGGCCTACAAAACCGGCGATTTTGGCTTTCCTTGTAGGCCGCGTGCCCTCACGCGGCGCTTGCCTGAACATTTATGAGACGGGTTCTAGCAAAAACTGGCCTTTCAACAGCTCGTCGGCACTTCCTGCAACACCTCCACGCAATGCGGAATTGCGCCGGTCACGAATCCGAGGCATTCGACCGCTCCACTCGGCTTCCCCGGAAGACAAATCACAAGTGTTTTGTCCACCACCGCGGCAAGCGAGCGCGAAAGGATGGCGTTCTTGGTCAGCTTCATTGATTCCATGCGCATCACTTCGCCAAAACCGGGCAGTTCGCGCACGGCGATTTCCCGCACGGCCTCGGGCGTCACATCGCGCAAGGCCACACCCGTTCCGCCGGTGGTCAGGATGAGCTGGCAGCCTTTGTTGATCTGTTCGCGGATGGCGCGCTGGATTTCGCGCTTTTCATCCGGCACGAGCGCGGTGTCGAGGACTTTCCAGCCGTTGTCGCCCGCGGCGATCTTGAGCGCCGGGCCGCCATGGTCTTCATAAAGCCCCCGCGACGCCCGGTCTGAAATCGTGATGATGCCGACTTGAATTTGCATACTTCAAAATTGGACAGAATGAACAGAATTGACAGAACAAAATTTTCTAAGCATCCATGCTGTGTCCGGTTCATTCTATCCTATGCGTCTCATCGTCGTGGATCGTGGCCAGGAATTCTGCGAAGCTGCTCGCTGGCAGTTTCGCAATCATCCTGAAGTCACGGTCGTTTGCGGACGGTTCGAGGAATTGCCCTCGTTCGATTGCGTGGTGACAGCCGGGAACTCATTTGGCTTGATGGATGCCGGCATGGATTTGGCGGTGGTCCGGTATTTTGGCAGGCAGGTAATGGAGCGCATCCAAAAAAGCATTCTTGAAGATTATTTGGGGGAGCAACCGGTCGGAACCTGCATCCTGGCGCCGACTGGCCACGCGACCCATCCTTTCGTTGCTCACGCTCCGACGATGCGTTCTCCCATGAACGTTCAGGGAACGGACCATGTTTATCTAGCCTTGTGGGCTGCCTTGACCGCCGTTCATCGCCACAACCGCACAGAACCGCGCAAAATAGAGTCGCTTGCGTGCCCAGGGCTTGGCACAGGAACAGGCGGCATGGATGCTCTCGAAGCCGCGCTCCAGATGTGCTTGGCGTATGAACATTTTCTTCGACCTCCAACTTTTATCAATCCAACGCACGCCCAGCAGCGCCATGAAAGAGTTTATTATGGTGGCCGCTGGGGTTTTATGAATCCGCGCAAGCCCAACTATTGATCAACTATGCCAACCCCGGACAAATGCGTGACCATCGGGCCTTACTTCAAGGTGCAATCCGGCAAGATGCCTGATTTCAAAAAATTGTGCGACCGCTTCATGGCGCAAACGGCGACCGAGCAGGGCTGCATGTATTACGGTTTTGCATTCGAAGATGACGTCGCTTTTTGCCGCGAAGGTTACAAGGACGCCGAAGCAATTCTCGCGCACGTCAAAAATGTTTCGGCGCTGATCGAAGAAGCGCTCGGCGTCTCAACGCTCGCTCGTTTGGAAATTCACGGCCCGGAATCCGAACTGGCCAAATTGCGCGGTCCGCTCGCCGGTCTCAAGCCGCAATTCTTCGTGTTGGAATACGGCTTTCGGCGTTGATTGGAGGAGCGCGGACAGCCCTGTCCGCGCATCGAGAGCGCCAAATGCTAATTCGCGGACAAGCTGTCCGCGCTCCTAAATCGCCGTCTTCGTCTTGGAGACCAACCGCACGTTAGAGATGCGCATGGTTTTATCCACGGCCTTGCACATATCGTAAATTGTCAGCGCGGCGACGCTTACCGCTGTCAGCGCTTCCATCTCGATGCCCGTTTGCGCCGCGATTTTTGCCGACGCAGTGATGACAATACGGTCGCCGGATCCGGGAAATTCAAAATTCACCTCGCAATGCGTGAGCGGCAGGGGATGGCACAACGGTATCAGTTCGCCGGTTTTTTTTGCGGCCATGATGCCCGCCAGGCGCGCTGCGGCGAGCACGTTTCCTTTCGCGACCGTCTGCGACTGGATGTTCCTGAGCGTGGCCTTTTGCAACCGGATTTCGCCGCTGGCCAGGGCTTCGCGCAACATCACCGGCTTGGCCGAGACATCCACCATGCTTGCCTCGCCGCGCGGATTGATGTGTGAAAGTTTTTTCATGCATTGAGGTAGGGACGGCGCGCTGCGCCGTCCGCCCGGACATCGCAGCGCGATGTCCCTACCATTGTTAGATCGATTTTTTCCATTCAACTATCACCGAACGCATCTGTTCGGCGGCGTTCAACTTGGGTTTCACGAATTTCGGCGTGAACCATGGAAATGTCCCCAGCAAATCTGGCGTCACCAAAATCTGCCCGTCGCAATCAGGCCCCGAACCGATGCCAATGGTCGGAATGGGAATCTTTCGCGTCAATTCCGCCGCGACCTGCGGGCTCACCAATTCCAGCACGATGGCAAATGCGCCCGCATCAGCCAAGGCGCGCGCATCGTCCAGCAACGCCTCGCGTTCGGCATCCACTTTCCCTTTGACGTGATAACCACCCTCTTCCAGAACGTGTTGCGGCAACATGCCGAGATGGCCCAAAAACGGAATGCCCGCCTGCACAATCGCACGCACCTGCTTTTCGATGTCGCGTCCGCCTTCAGCCTTCACCGCCTCGGCGCCCGCACCGACCAATCGCCGCGCATTTTTCAACGCGTCCGCCACCGTTTCATAACTGTGATACGGCAGGTCCGCTGCAAGCAACGCGCGCGGCCGTGCACGCGCCGCCGCGCGAACGTGATGCTCCATCTCCTCCATCGTCACCGAAGTCGTGTCCGGATAACCGAGCACAACCATGCCGACCGAATCGCCGACAAGGATCAGCGGCACGCCGACTTCGTCGAGCAATCGCGTCATCGGAAAATCATACGCGGTCAGCGCGGCGATTTTGCCGCCCTTCATCGCCTTGATTTTTTCGGCGGTGATTTTGTTCATACCCTTTTACCGCCCATTGAAACTTGCGAGCAGCTCTTCTGGCGATGTAACCGCCGTGCCGATCTTGCCAACAACGATTCCCGCAGCGTGATTGGAAAGAATGGCCGCTTCAACCGGCGACGCTCCCGCCGCAATCGCCAATGTGAACGATGCGATGACCGTGTCGCCCGCGCCGGAAACATCGAAAACTTCCTTCGCCTGCGTCGGGATGTGGAATGGTTTTTGGTCCGCGCGGCACAACAGCATTCCCAGTTCGCCCAAAGTGATGAGCAGCAACACGGGCTTGAGTTCATGCAAAAGTTTTTCGACCGCGTGCATCAGGTTTGAATCGGCCAGCGGGTTTGCATCGCGCGTTTCATCGCGGATGTTCGCCAGTTCAAACGCTTCCTTGCGGTTCGGCGTGATGAGCGAAAGGCCGGCCAAATCCAGATGATGGACCGGCTTGGGGTCCATGCTCAACCAAACGCCGCGCTCGCGGCAAAGGCGTTTGAGTTCATCCACCAACGGCTGCGAAACCACGCCCTTGCCATAATCGCCGACAATCACCGCCGCCGCTCCGGGCAGATGCGCTCGCAAAATATCCAGCAAGCGCCGCGTCGATTTGGCGTCCAATTGCGCGCGCGTCTCGCGGTCGAGCCGCACCACCTGTTGTTGATGCGCGACGATGCGCGTCTTCACGCTCGTTGAACGCCGCGGATTGGCCAGCAAACCGTCGCAGCCGATGCGGTGTTCTATCAGCAAGGTCTTGAGCTGTGATGCCGGCAGGTCGCGTCCCACCGCGCCGAAAATTTCCGTCGGCATCCCAAGCGCGCTCAGGTTGCGAGCGACGTTTGCCGCGCCACCGGGAATGTAGCTTTCGCGGTCGAAATCGACGACCGGCACTGGCGCTTCCGGCGAAATGCGCCCCACTTGGCCCCAGATGAAATGGTCGAGCATGACGTCGCCAATGACCAACGCGCGCGTTTTGGAAGCGGCGGAGAGAATGGCTTTAACGCGCGATGGGGATAATTTGGTGCTGGAGCTCATGGTAGATTCAGCGACGAAGCAAATCGAAATCGGATTCAAAGCATGCACTCATGACCCCAGAGGGGTCAAAGAAATTAGCCGGGGGTTGAGCGAAGCGCAGCGGAGCGATACCCCCGGAAAACTCGAAAAAGTTAACGCACCCTGAAGGGGTGCAAGAATCAGGAAACTGTTTTCTGCCACCCCTCCGGGGTGGGACGGAAATTGTGTCATTTTCCGGGGGTGTCGCTTCGCTCAACCCCCGGCTAATTTCTTGCAAGCCTCCGGCTTGCTTTGAATGCGAATCAACAAAAGCAGCAACAAATATTCGCGACTCCATCATAGATTCAATTCTCATTCTAATCGGCTCAATGGTTGTCTAAAAACGCCGTCAAGGGACTCGTTGCGCTGGCGATTTCCTGTTGTTCGGCAAGACCGGTTTCGTAGGCAATCCGCCCGGCTTCGACCGCCAGCTTGAACGCGTGGGCCATCCGGTTCGGATCGCTCGCAACGGCAATGGCGGTGTTGACGAGCACTGCGTCCGCGCCCAATTCCATCGCTTCGGCGGCGTGGCTGGGCGCGCCGATGCCCGCGTCCACCACCACCGGGACCGTCGCCTGCTCGATGATGATGCGCAATTGATCGCGCGTTTGCAGCCCGCGATTCGAGCCGATGGGCGAGCCAAGCGGCATCACCGTTGCCGTGCCGGCGTCCTGCAATCGCTTTGCCAGCACCGGGTCGGCGTTGATGTATGGCAGCACGGTAAAACCTTCGTTGACCAGCATTTCGGCGGCTTTCAATGTCTCGACTGGATCGGGCAAAAGATAACGAGGATCGGGATGTATCTCCAGCTTCACCCATTTGGGCAATCCCGCGGCGACAGCCAAACGCGCGAGGCGCACCGCTTCCTCGGCGTTCATCGCGCCGCTGGTGTTGGGCAGCAAGAGAAATTTGTTCGGGTCGATGAATTCCAAAATGTTCGCGAACGGGTCGCGTTTGCCGCTTAAATCCGCGCGGCGCAAAGCCACTGTTACGATTCCCGTGCCGCTGGCCGCAAGTGCCGAACGCATCACCTCCGGGGCGGAAAATTTTCCCGTGCCCAGGATGAGGCGCGATTGAAATGTCCGCCCTGCAATCTTCAATGGTTCATGCACCAAATGCATTCGAAAAGCTTTAACCGGGAAATGCCGTTTTGTCGAGGAAGGAGGGAAGGCCGATTTCAACTTTAAACCTTAGACTTTAAACCTTAAACTTATTGAAATGTTTCGTCCCTGCATCGACTTGCACGAAGGAAAGGTGAAGCAGCTCGTTGGCGGCACGCTGGCGGATGCGTCCGGTTTGCGTACGAATTTTGTCTCGAATCGCTCGAGCGTTTATTACGCGCAACTTTATCAGCACGACGGTCTCACTGGCGGGCATGTCATCATGCTCGGGCCGGGGAACGAAGAGGCCGGGCGCGCGGCGCTCAAGGCGTATCCGGGTGGATTGCAGATCGGCGGCGGGATCAACGCCGGGAATGCCCGCAGTTACCTCGATGACGGCGCGTCGCACGTGATTGTGACTTCGTGGGTATTTCAGGGCGGAGAAGTGGATTGGGACCGGTTGTCCAATTTGGTGAAAACAGTCGGCAAGGAACGGTTGGTGCTGGACTTGAGCTGCCGTCGTCGTGGCAACGAATATTACGTCGTCACCGATCGTTGGCAAAAATTCACGCAAATGACCATCAGCAAGGCGACTTTGTGCAAACTGGCGGATTGTTGCGCGGAATTTTTAATCCACGCCGTGGACGTGGAGGGTTTATGCCGCGGCATTGATCACGAGTTAGTCGCGAATCTCGCGCAATGGACGCCGTTGCCGACGACTTACGCTGGCGGCGCAAATTCGCTGGCGGACCTCGAGGAAGTAACTCGTGTGAGCAATGGGCGAATTGACCTGACCATCGGTTCGGCCTTGGACATTTTCGGCGGCAAAGGCGTGGCTTACGCCGACGCGGTGGAATTCAATAGGAGACACGCGAATAGGTGAGATGGTTACAAGGTTAAAAAGTTACATGGTTACATTCGTTGGCGCTTTGAGGCCGTTCGAATAATTGCGGTTCCCGATTACCCCGCAACAGTGCAGGCACTGATTTCCGATCGTGAACGATGGACGTTGTAACCTTGTAACGATGGAACTTTGTAACCATTTTTCCCATCCATGCGTGAAATTCACGCGCGTTTGCGTGGGGCTGAAACAATTTGTTAGCTCCTGAAAGTCAAGAACCTGCGATTTATTGGGTTTTTTCGTTTGGCATTCCGGCTGCTGAATAATGGGGCAGAAAGACCTATTAAAAAGATATGGCACGCAAACTATACATATTCAACCCGACGAGGAGGGTGAAAATGGCAGGGGCGGAGCCGGGCAAATGGTTGGGCGGTTACTCCGAGACCTATGCCTATTTAGGGGATTACCAGGCGCGGATGCTTGGAGTCGGCGGCGCTTATTTGTCGGCGAGACGATTGCCGGCATGGCTGCACACGCAGCCGGAGGGTGCGAAACACTCAAAAGGCGGCGCGAGCCGCACAGATCGTGGGTTTCGGGGGTGGGGTTGAGTTGAGCCATCTGGGCGCGACTGTGGGGGTGCGCCCAGATGGCCTACAATTTCCCGCCGCAGTGACGGGACGGTCGCCATTGCAGTTCACTGCAGTCAGTAGTGAGTAGTAGTCAGTAGCAGTAGTTAGTGTTAGTCGCAGTTAGCAGTTGCAGTTGTTAGTAGCAGTATCGTTGTTATCAGTCAGTAGCAGTAGTTAGTGTCAGTAGCAGTTAAGCAGTACAGTAGCAGTAGCAGTAGCAGTATGCAGTAGTTAGTAGTTGGAGTGATAGGTGGAGACGGACGGAAGGTGCTTCGGTGACCAACGGAGCGAAGCTGGTGCGTGCCAGATCGTTTCGAAGTTCGCCGAAGCCCTTTCCATTTTTGCGGGGAATCAATGAGTCCCAGATGACATATTGCTCCCATCCATCGCATGTAAATCCCATCCATGCGGACGAATCGTGATCGTGATGGCATCGCTCGCACTGGTGTAGAAGACAGGAATGTTTCTTTGCGCAAGGCGTTGCTTCAGCTTGGGTCCGGCGCGTTTGTTGGCCGGTTGGCGGCTGTCGGCAATTACGATGGCCCGCGGTTGGATGGCGTTCAACAACGAATCGCTCAACGGCTCATCATCGCCTGAAAGACCAGCGATGACGATGTCAGCGCGGAGCGGGTTGAGTTGGGAGTTGTTCATTGCGGAGGAATTCAGCAAGGCCATTTGCCCAAGGCGGCCGAGATCGGAAACCAGCAGGACGCGTGTGCCGTGAATTTCGGCGCGAAGGACAAGCGCATTATCGCTGGCCCTGGTGAGTTCGGCTTTCAAGGCGCTCGCCGGATGTAGAATGGTGAACGGGCCGATTTGCTCGCCGGCGTGAATGGGATCTTGCCAGGCCGGCTCTTCGGCGGCGACAGTCTGAAATTCACGATAGCTCGGCGAACGAAAATGGACTGGACTGGTGTAGAGGTGGCGCGGATGAAAGTTTTCAGCGATGAGCGGCGCGCCGCCCGAGTAGTTGATTTCGCCGTGGGTGAGCATGAGGTTCGAAAGGCGATTGACGCCCTGGGCTTGGAGGAAAGGTTTGATGATGCTTGCGGCTGCAGATTGATTGCCGCAATCAATCAGCCAATCATCGCCGCCTCCCGGCATTTGAACATAGACAGCGTGACCGCCGTTCAATGGCAGCACGGTGAGATGCGCGGCAGGACGTTCGCGCAACCAAAGGCCGCACCAGACGAGGACCAGCGCAATCGCGGCGCTGATTTTCCACACGCGCAATTTCGGCTTGAACAACCAGCCGGTGAGCGTCGCCAACAGCAGCGTGTAATAGAGAAGGATTGTGAACAATCCGGGCATCGGGAGATAAAAATATGCCGCGGGCCATTCAGCCGACCAATTGCTCGTCGCGCGGATGCATTCCATGAAGAACCATCCGGCGTTGTTGAACAGCACGGTGAAGAACGGCAACCACAAAGCAAAGAAAAGGCTCGCCATGTTGCAGATCAACACCAGCCCGCATAATGGCACCGCGATCAGATTGGCCGGGCCGCTGACCGGCGTGAAAACATGAAAATACCAGACCACCAGCGGGATTGAGCCAAGCCACGCAGCGACGGAAGCCAGAAACAAATCAATTACCCAACGCGCCGGGATGCGCCAGAATATTTGCCAGCCGCTTTGCAATGTTTCAGGCAGCATCGGGTCGGTCCGCAACACCAATTCACCGATGCGATTGAAGAATGGAAGAATCAAAATGATGCAGAGCACGACGAAGAACGACAGTTGGAACCCGGCTTGAAACAATTGGCGCGGTTCACAAACCACGATGATAAGCGCGGCCATGAAAAGCGAATTAACCAGGTCGCTCGGACGCTTCATGGCCCATCCGCCGAATATCACGGTGATCATCACGATCGCGCGGATGGCGGATGCAGGCCAGCCGGTCATCGCCGCGTAAAAGCAGAGGAACGGCACGGTGAGCAACCCGCACCATGCGCGCGGAACGCCGAGAGCGCGAAACAATGCGAGCAGGATGCCGGAGACAATTGCTATTCGCAGCCCATCCACAGCAAAAATATGGTACGTTGCAGCCCTCACAAAGGGTTCTGACACTTCCTCAGTCAATGCCGCTTTCCATCCAAGAGAAAGCGCCCATTCGAGTCGCAGCGATTCGTCTTCCACAGGCAATCCCAATGCGAGCGTTTTTCTCGCCCAGGCGCAGAAGCGGTCCGCCATCGGTGGCTGTGCCGGGCTTGAAATGATGCGCCAATCCGAAACCGCTTTGACTTCCATTTGATGATAAATGCCCTGGTTCGCAAGGAATTTCCGATAATTGAACAACCCTTCGGCGAGCGGCCCGCGAGACCTGCTCAACACGCCGCTGACCTCCACGATTTGCCCGGCGAAAAATTTATCTGGCAGAAATTCCTTCGTGCTCGTGATGATTTCGCCATCGGCAGGTTGCCAATTGGAATCGGCAAGACGAATTGCGCTCACCTGGATCCGCGCCATGGAACTCCAGATTACCTTGTCCTTGATTTCGTGAACGCGATGATACGGCGTTTCGATCAATTTGCCTCGCACTGTGGCGAGCTGTTCGGTGTTGGTGACAACCGTACGCAAATCGCGCGGCGAAAGAATGGCCGTGCGTTGCGCGAGATTCAGCCAACCGGCAAGCACAATCAAAACCGCCAGCACGAAAGGACGCGCCGCGGTCCAGACGATGAATAGAGCCATCAGCGCGAAAGCGATTGCAAAAAGAGGAAGCAGCGGAATCCGCAATTGTGCCAGCAAAATTCCAGCGACATAAAGCAACGCCACGGCAATGAGCGGGCGTTTCTTCATGCGTTACCACAGTTTGAAAACGCGGCCAAGCAGCCAGAGAACGATCATTCCGGCGACCGCGCCTGTAGAATCGATCAGCACGTCGCGCACGCAACCTTCGCGCGACGGCACGAACGTTTGATGAAATTCATCGGTCGTTGCGTAGAACATCGCAACCCAGATGGCCACGCCCGCGTGCGACCACATCCAGGGACGCGGGTCGTGCCAGCGCGGTTTGCGCCACGCGTGCCAAACCAGAAAGGCGAGGATGGCGTACTCCGTCAGGTGAGCGCATTTGCGGATGCCAAAGATGATGACATCCTGCGTCTCGTGCGACATGGACGGAAAAAGCCAGCGAAGCAGAGGGCCAAGAATGCGGGAAGAGTGTTGAAAGGAGCCTGCATTTCCGGAGACGGTGAAAATCAGCGACATCCAGATGATGACCGGCAGCCAATAAATCACAAATGTACGCAGTTTAAGCACGCTGAATGAAAGCAAGATTCCGCGCAAAGAGGCAAGGTGGAATGAAAAGAAGTCATAGCGGGCCTTACGATTTGGGATTGCGATTCCCCGCCGATTCGTGGATGACCGAATTGAGTTTGCCAAAAGCCCCGTTTTCTGGCACAAAAATCGACTCTTATGCGTAAAGGCTGTATTTTATTGGGTATCGTTGTCGGGTTGGGTCAGGGCGTTTTGAGCGCGGGCGCGGCGACGGATGAAGCGTTGGCGCGAATGGACGGCGACCTCGTCGGGCGGTTTCATTTCGCCGGCACGACGCGCCTTCTCAGCGGCCCTGCCGCGTCCAAATTAAATGAGCTGGCGGCGTTGCCGGAAACGACCACGTTGCAGGAGACTTTTTTAGAGAGGCTTTCGACGACTCCCTACCGGTTGTTTCAACACAAAATTGCCAATGGCAACACCAATGATTACTCGGCGTTGTTTCGCCCTTTGCTGGAAGATTTGCTGCACGAAGAATCGTATGCCGAGATGCGCGGGCCGAATGACGCAGTTCCGGAATTGATGCTGGCCGTCCACCTGAACAGCAATCGCGCAAAAATCTGGCGCGACAATCTTTCCAAAGTGCTTTCCACGTGGACGGGCATCCCGGTGACGCAAATCAAAGGCGATGGCTTCACGGGCTGGGAATTGAAGAAGCATCATGACCCCAACGTGATCCGTTTCATGCGCACCGGCGACTGGGTGCTGTTCGGCTGG
>DASRBR010000041.1:0-5758 GCA_035653495.1 Verrucomicrobiia bacterium | reverse complement strand
AATTGGAATGGCGCGGCTGGTATGCGCCGGTGATCACACGAACGAAAACCAAGACCGATTACGCCGCGCTGGAAAAAAATCGTTTGCAGGAAAGCAAACTCGCCACTCCGGCAACCGTCACATCCTCCATTCACGCCAACTGGCACGCCTTTCGCGGTCCGCATCAAAATGGCGAATACGACGAACGGCCCATTTTTACGAAATGGCCCGAAACCGGCCTCAAGCTGCTTTGGCGTCAGCCGTGCGGCGGCGGTTATTCTTCATTTGCGCTGGCCGATGATCGCGCGTTCACGCTCGAACAACGGCGCGATTACGAAGTTCTCGTGGCTTACGACATCGTCACCGGCCGCGAACTCTGGACCAACAGTTGGCCCGCCAAATTCAGCGAATATCACAGCGACGAGGGCCCGCGTTCCACGCCGGTGTATGACGACGGCAAAGTCTATTCGCTCGGCGCGACGGGAGAATTCCGCTGCGTCAATGCCACCAACGGCAGCGTGATTTGGAGCACCAATATCATGACGCAAAATCACGCTGCTTTGCCGGATTATGGCTTAGCCGCATCGCCGCTTATTGTGGATGAAAAACTCATCCTGCAACCGGATGCCTATCACGGCAAATCGGTTGTGTGTTACGACAAAAGCAATGGAAAAATTCTCTGGCACGCGCTCGATTTGCCGATGGGTTACGCGACGCCGATGGTTGAAACCATTTGCGGCGAGCGGCAGGTCATCGTTTGCGGCAGGCCGGACGTCATCGGCTTGCGATTGGATGATGGCGCGGAACGGTGGCGCATCAATTGGCCGATCATCAATCACGAGCGGCCCATCACCCAGCCGTTGATGGTCAGCAGCAACACGCTTCTGCTTAGCGCCGCTTACATGACCGGCGCGGGCGCGTATGAAATCACCCGCTCCGGCGATTCGTTCGATGCCCACGAACTGTGGCGCAACAAAAGTTTGAAGGCCAAGTTCGCCAGCGCGGTTTTTTGGCAGGGATACGTTTATGGCCTCGACGAAGACATTCTCTGTTGCGTCGATGCGAAAACCGGAGAACGCAAATGGAAGGATGGCCGCTACGGTTATGGGCAGCTTCTCCTCGCCAGTGGGCATCTCGTGGTGCTTTGCGCGAACGGCGACCTTGCGCTCGTCAAGGCCACGCCGGAAAAACTGGATGAGCTGGCCCGTTTTCCCGCGTTGCATGGCAAAAGCTGGAACGCGCCGGCGATTGGCGATGGCCGCCTGCTTATCCGCAACGGCGCGGAGATGGCCTGTTACCAGATTGCGGCAAACGAGGTGAGATTTTCAAATTGAAGCGCGCGCGGCACATACGGTAATCTGCATCCAGCGTGCAGCAAACAAGGGTCTTTTAGGGTGAGCAATCTATTCAACATTGCGCTGGGCATCCACATTTTCTTTGGTGGGATTGCATTGGTCATCGCGCCATTGGCGATGGTGACTGTTAAGGGAGGACTTTGGCATCGTCGCTGGGGGAAAATCTATTTTTGGTCGATGGCAGGCATTGCACTTTCCGCCACCCTGCTGTGTTGGTTAAGGAGCGGATTGTTTTTATTCCTGATCGCGATCTTCAGTTTCTATCTGGCATTGACCGGCTACCGCGTGTTGCGACGCAAGCAACCTGAGACCAAAGCTCAAGCGCTGGATTGGTGTGCTGCCATCGCAATGGTGCTGGCCGGCATTGGATTATTGGTGCTGGGCGCTTTTGGCGAGAATGGGAGCCCGCGTTGGGTCCGTATGATTTTTGGGACGATTGGCTTGTTGCTGGGCGTGATCGATATTGGAATTTTCTTGCGACCGACATTAAAGAAGCGTGCGTGGTTTTATGCTCACATGACGCGGTTTCTCAGCGCTTATGTCGCGACGGTCACGGCATTTTCCGTGGTCAACTTTCAATTCCTGCCCTATTTCTGGCGTTGGCTCTGGCCGACCATCCTGGGCACCGCAGGGATAACAATATGGCGAAGGTATTATGCCAGGAAATTTGCAGCCACCGCTGCGCCCGTTCCTGCGATGGCAACCAAGCAGTAGCGCCGAGTAATCGAATTTTCGGGGCATGTCGTGACGGTCAATCCAGCTTGCGCGAAACCAGCGCTTGAGACATCGTCGCGCGATGACAAAAGACTTCCAACTCGCCGGGCAATCCATCATGGCTTTTGTTGCCACCACCAATCCGGAGGGCGCAAAGAAGTTTTATCGCGACACGCTCAAGCTTCCGCTGATGAGCGAGGAACTGCCGTTCGCGCTCGTCTTTGACCTCGGCGGCACCATGTTGCGCGTGACGATTGTGGAAAAGTTTAATCCTGCGCCTTTTACCGTGCTGGGCTGGAAAGTCCCGGATATTGTTGTCGCCATGAAGGCCCTCCAAAAAGCCGGAGTCACATTCCAACGCTTTCCCGGCATGGACCAGGACGGACTTGGCATCTGGAAGTCGCCCAGCGGCGCGAAAATCGCGTGGTTCAAGGACCCCGAGGGCAATACTCTCAGTCTTTCGCAGCACGCGAACGAATGAGTCCGCAACAAAGTGGCGAATCGTCCATGCCCTCGGCCCGGCACAAAAAATGTTTTCGCGTTCGCCAGAAATTTCTTGATTTTTTCTGCCGATTGAGGCTAATAAGAGCCATCCATGGACGTTCCCTCGGCAAATCCTGCGCCGCAAAAACTTGAAAGCGCCGGTTTCACTTTCACCGAACTGCTGGCCGTCCTTGGCGTGGTTGGAATAGTTGGCACTATTGCGCTGAATGCCTTGCATTTTGCAGCGCGTTCGAAAGCCGAGGCGCTGCAATGCATGAACAACCACAAGCAACTCATCGCCGCGGCTTTGCTTTATGCGGATGAGTTCAACGGACTGTGGTTTCCGAATGAAACCGGCGGGGGCAATCAAATCGATTGGGTTCCACGATATGAGGATTGGAACCTGTCCAATACCGACAATACCAATATTAATGAACTGTCAGATCCGCGTTACTCATTGTTCGCGCCCTATTTACAAGGGAACCCCAAAATCTTCCATTGCCCGTCGGACCACAGCTATGTGAATCAGGAAGGATATCGTGTGCGCAGTGTGTCGGCCAACTCCGCTGTTGGCACAGTTTTTGTCGCAGTCGGGTGTATGCCGGCGAACGGTACTGTAAACGGCCAATGGTTGACTGGAAATGACATCGGGAGCGGTTGCCAGACACAGTGGCGTTGCTATGGAAAGAGCAGCGACTTTGTTGCGCCGGGCCCAGCAGTGACCTGGGTCTTCGCTGATGAGAATTGCGACAGTATGAATGATTCACAACTGGTATTTCAATGCGCCCAGCATGGAATCGGCTCGGAGTTCGTCGATAAACCGGCGAATTATCATAATGCTGCGGCCCCTTTTTCGTTTGTTGATGGTCACTGTGAAATGCATCGATGGCTAGGACCAACTGTTGGACTCGCTGCAGAGCCTTTTAACAAGCCACAAAGCTCGGGACGATTCGGTAATTATCAGGTCACCGGCGCCGCAGATAACTCCGATCTAATTTGGATCCAACAACGCACTTCGGCAAGGCCGTGATTTTTTATGAAAGCTCCCTCGAAAAATTATCCGCGTCCGTTTCAAAGACACGCATTTACTTTGACCGAACTGCTGGTGGTGCTCAGCGTCGTTGGAATCGTGGGGACCATTGCGATCAATGCCTTGCAATCGGCGGCGCGGGCAAAAGTGGAATCGGTTCAATGCATCAACAACCACAAGCAACTCATCGCCGTCGCGTTGCTTTATTCGGATGAGTTCAATGGACTTTGGTTTCCCAACCAAACTGGCGACACAGATTGGGTGAATAATCAAATGAGCTTTAGCCCGGCCAATTCAGACAACACAAACACGCTCAAGCTGCTCAATCCGCAATTTTCAAAATTCGCGCCATACATCAATGGAGATCCGAAGCTCTTCCATTGTCCCTCCGACCATAGTTATATCCTGGGATCTATCCCAATTGGTTATCGTGTGCGCAGCGTTGCGGCCAATGCCGCGGTTGGGACGGTTTGGACTGCGACAGGTTGCCTCGTTCCCAATGGCCCGGTGAACGCAGAATGGCTTACCGGCAATAACATCGGGACAGGTTGTCAGACAACCTGGAGCTGTTATGCAAAAACCAGCGACTTTGTTCTGCCTGGCCCTGGAATGACGTGGATCTTCACCGATGATCATCCTGACGACATTGCGGGTGCGCAGCTTCCGGTCCAAGCTGCGCAATCAGGGATAGGTGCATCTTTTATTGGTATGCCAGGCAATTATCACGATCGCTCCGCTCCTTTTGCCTATGCTGACGGCCATACCGAAATGCACCGATGGACGGGACCAATTCTGGGAGAGAACATAATCTACTGGAGCGGCCCGCCAGGAGGCCGCACGGGTATATACACCGTCCAGACTGCCGCCGATAACAACGACTTGATCTGGTTGCAGAAGCGCACTTCAGCGCACAGGTGATTTCGAAAGATAATTCGCAGCCAACTTACGGCTTTGCCATTGGAGGGCCGGTCATTTCATAAGCTGCCGGACGGGCCGTCGCCGCGCGCAAACGCTTGAGGTCAAACTTTGGCCGACGGTCATAATAATAAAGCCCGTTGTGTTCCTGCTCGACGTCGGTCAATTG
Organism: Verrucomicrobiia bacterium; assembly: GCA_035653495.1. Classification (GTDB taxonomy): domain Bacteria; phylum Verrucomicrobiota; class Verrucomicrobiia; order Limisphaerales; family Pedosphaeraceae; genus DATAUW01. Next base: position 1,113 of record DASRBR010000041.1, on the reverse strand, counting down.
TGTGTAGCAGAAGCCGAACAGGTTGGGATTGTCCAGCAGCGCAGCCGTCAATCCTTCGTAACGGGCATAAAATTCATCCATCGTTTTCGGGCCGTTGCCATAACCCCAGCCGCCTTCGGTCGCCCAGCCAATGCCGCCAAATTCGCTGACCATGAAAGGAACTCTCAACGCAGGATTTCTTCTTCCATTCGTCTGCTTCGGATCAAAAAAATTCATCCAACGCTGTCCGAACGCGGCAGGGTCCTGGTTGTAATCATGGTCATCGAGCACTTCCGGTTGATTCAAAGTATGCGCCCAGCCGCTCGATTCGATGATGGGCCGCGAAGGGTCCAGCGCCCTGGTTTGACGCCAGATGATTTCCTGCAATTCGCCGGCTTCCTTGGGCGTTTCGTTGAATGGACACCAGCCGATGATGGACGGATGATTGCGGTCGCGCAGCACTTCTTCCGTCCATTCCCTGATGTAATTCGCGTAATTCTCCGGCTTGTAATCAAAGCCCCAATTCGGAAATTCGCCCCAAACGAGATACCCAAGCTTGTCCGCCCAATACAAATATCGCGGCTCAAAAACTTTCTGATGCAGTCGCGCGCCGTTGAAACCTGCGGCCATCGAGCGCTCGATGTCCGCCTTCAATTCCGCGTCCGAAGGCGCGGTCCACTCGCCGTCCGGATAAAATCCCTGGTCAAGGATGAGCCGTTGAAACACGCGCTTGCCATTGATCAAGATGCTGCGCCCGTCAATCGTCACCGTCCGCAACGCGCAATAATTGGCGAGCTCGTCCACATTCGTTGCGCCACGATGCAACGTGAACTTGAGATCGTAAAGAAACGGCGCGCCCGGTTCCCAAAGAATCTTTTTATGAAGGTTGATGATGAGGTGCTGTTCATGGCCGGTGACCGGCGTTTCATCCGAACCGACGCGTCTGCCATTCGCGAACGCTTCACCTTTGAGTCGCAGCCCGCGATCATCGCCATTCAGGAAAACCGTCAACAAAACGCGCGAACGGTCCGGGTCGGGCGCGACCAGCAGGTCCTGGATGTAAGTCGAACCGACCGCTTCCAGCCACACGGATTGCCAGAGGCCGGTTGTGCGCGTATAGACGCAACCCTGGCT
>DASRBR010000040.1:0-13480 GCA_035653495.1 Verrucomicrobiia bacterium | reverse complement strand
AGCAAACAGGCATTTGGTAGTTTTTTTGACCGATTTGACGCATTCGCACCGCTGCGGGGTCATGCTGATGATTTTTATACGAGCGTTCGTTGCGGCATCTTGCATCAAGCTGAGACGACAAATGGTTGGAGAATTCGACGGGAAAAAAACATGCCTATTTTTGAGTCCGCTGCACATACAATAGGTGCGAATGCCTTCTTGGATGCATTGAGACTCAGTTTTGAGGAATATTGCAAGGAGCTTGATGCTGCCGAATGGGAAAGCGATGTCTGGGTGAAAGCGCGGATAAAGCTGAACGCGATTTGTAATAATTGCTTTCACGACCCATCTCAAAAAAAGAAACAGAAGGGGCCATGAGTTATGCCCACTTGCAACCGCTGCGGAGAGGAAATTGAATTCCGTTACATTAACGGGCGCTGCGTTCCTATTCACCCCGATGGCGGATTGCACTGCGGTTCGTGGAGCGGTTCAACCACCGATTACGGTTATCGTAGCGACTATCATTATTTGCGACAGGATTTCACCCGTCCAACAACCTGTCCCGAATGTCATGCTCAGGTGTATTTTGTCCGCCATAACGGCGGGTCGGTCTGGTTTGACGATTTGGGCTGGCCTTGGCCCAAACACGCCTGCTTCGACAACGATGTTCCAGCGCGGCAGTTCACGCACTTATCAGCGAAATCTTCAGGATTGTCCAATCCCTCCCTCGCTTTGATTTACCATGCCCATACCGATACCTCACAACAAGAAACTGTTTTGTTCCTTCGGCTGAACGGTGTGATGCGTTTGTCTGTGGTGACGCGCTGGTATCCTTCTCGAACAGATTTGATGGGCGCTCTCGTTGTCGTCTCACGAGACGATAATCTTTTGCTTCATCACTCTTATGGCGAAATTCCTTTTTATGGCGCGGTGGAATTACCGCCTGACAAGGAAGGTTGGACGCAATGTCCGCGTTGCGAAACTTGGGTTAACAATGAGGATTTTGAGGGCCATGAACAACATTGTCGAAAGCACCATAAACTTTCCCGCGAAGCCAAGCCCGCGAGCGCGACAAAAAACGCGCCGCCCGTCGCGCGTCCCTGGTTGGAACGCTTGAGACGGAGAGGAAGACAACCGTCCGAAATAAGCGAGGCAGAAAAGCAATCAGAAAAGCCACCTGCCACGCAGAAGCCCGTTGCTGCAAGAAGTTCCCATCTGGAGCCGCGGATTGAAGAAGCGATTGAGCGAATTAGGAAGGAAGCCTGGCTGAATGTTAATACGGGGCAGCCTCATGAACTGCAGATCAAAGACGCCAAGCAGAATGCCATCCGGCTGATCAGATTGCTGTCACCCCACATCCGCCGACAAGTTGAGCACAGATTCTCGTCGCAAAAGTGGTCCCTGTTGTTGGCCCATAAACCACGATGAAAACTGAATGCAAATTTGCGTTGTCACCTTGTACCGTGTATGGTTTTTATGCAAAGGAGAACGGATGCAAAGGGGTGTTGACATTGCTCGTTCCCCATGCGTAATAAATAAGTCGGCAACACCACGACACCTAATATAAAATGGCAATTCCATTAAAAAAACTTATTTCCGGCGAAGCTGTTCTGGATGCTGCGAGAAGTCGTGAGCAGCATTGTCCCTATTGCGGGGTCCTGATACAGGAGACTATCACCGGCAGACGGCCCACTCCCAGAGGCGACGCTTGCAGCGATTGTTATTATGAACAACTGGGCAAGGAAGTCGAGGCGCATCCAATTGCCTCCGGCGTCGTTCGCCGAGGGTAAAGTCTTTTAGGGCAACGGAGCAGCAGTCACCATCCGAAATGGTCACCTATTTCCTAGGCGAGGACGAAGTCTTAGCTTATCTCCGTGATTTCCTTGAACGCCTCACAAAATTCGACCCCCTGCCTTCGCTCTGGTGTCCAATGACCCGGTCGGGCGATGCGATACAGAAACTCCTTAATGGATTGATCGCGGAAAAGCATCCTGAAATTATTGAACGAATTTCAGTGCTCCCTTTGGATTTGAGCAAGGACGAAAAGATCGTATTTCCAACTGAACAAAATCCTGAAAAAGACATCAACGGGAAACGAGTCCTTCTCTTTGATGGTGCTATCCATTCCGGCAGGACAATGAGCCTTGCTGCGGCGGAACTGCTCAGGTTGGGGGCTGCTGATGTTTGCAGTTATTCGTTGGTGGTAAAGCGAGGAAGCAGTTTTTTCCCAACGTTATGGGGCTTGATGATGGATGAAACAGACCGTGCATTTTTTCTGCTCTCAGAAATTCCAAACAATCGTCTTCATGCGGGAGCCTGCCAAGTGGAAAATAGCGGGAGAAGCCCAGCCTGCGTCCATATCCGGCGTTTGTGCGATGAACACCTTTCCAAAGAAATGATAAAGAGCGAGGTGCCGTCCATGGATCGGGTTACGTGGAGCGACCGGAACTTCGACATGCATGCTGGTGGCCATCAACGATGCACGTACCTTTTGGAGCAGGGCACAAAAGTTTTGGGGTATATCACCATTCGCGCGGAACCAGGCTGTTTGTATGTTGATGAACTGGCCGTTGATGTAAAATACCGAGGAAAGGATTTTGGAGGGATTTTGATGAGGTTTGGAGACAATCTCGCGCGGCACATGAATTGCCGTGCAATCCGCCTGTACGCAATCAGTGGCAAAATTAAGTATTATGAAAAGTTTGGCTACCACCTCGCCGGTCAAAAGCCGATCCACCTTGACACTGAGGAATACCATTTGATGGAACGCCCGGTTCTATACAATCACGCTTTATTGCTTTAGCTCCCGGGTCACCCGCCCATCCGTCCCGAAGTTCTATGCATCCCAAGTGCTTGCCGCCTAGTTCCGCCCGGAATTCCGCGCGGAAAAGAGCGGAAATTTTTCCGTTCCGGCCAAATCGCTTAGGAGGCGGACGGACGGAAAGTCGAGCCGGTTTACGGACTCCAAGAAAGCAACCCGTCTGCATCCTCCGACAGGTGGGTGCGAAACCGCCCTTGAGGATGCAGGGCAGCGTAGCAGGCGGTCTTTTTGAACTTGGTCATTTCCACCAATTCCGCAACGGCTTTTTTCCGAGCGAGGCGGCGCTTTCCGCCGTCAAAAAGTTTTTCCAGGTGGCTCTTGGTGATTGAACCACTGGAGCCGGTTGTCGGCTGTTCAAATTCCTCCCAATCGAAATCTTCGCAGGGAACGAACAGGCCATTGCGGCGATGCCAGGCGGAAGGGACGCCCAAACTGCCGTCGTTGTTTTTGGCACAGGTAAAGACCACCCGGTCGTCGGCGGTGTCATCGCTGGCGTGTTGGAGCATGAACACCGAGCGGGCGGCGCTGCCAAGCGCGTAGCTGCCCGACAGTTCGTGAAGGAGCGCCCGGCCCAATTTCCGGTCATCCCCTTTGGGTTTGCGCGTGTGCGCCACGACAAGCACGGCAGGCATCCGCTCACCGTGCGGCAGCGCGGCCATGATGTTTTCAAGAGCGGCGCGGTAATCCCGGATGCCGTCATCACGGGCAATGGTGTTCCACGGATCGAGGATGAGCAGGCCAGCAGAAAATTCCGTCAAGTAATCGGCCAGAGTCCGCCGGAATTCCGATGCATCAAACGCAAGTCCAAATTCGGGGCGGTCGCTGACGCGGATGGATTCCTCCATCTCCGGCGCGTAAATCTCGCTGAACTCTTGTTTCAAGCGATAACGCCCATTCTCGCATTGGACAATGACCGTTTTGAAATGAGCGTGGATAGGCAGGCCAAACCAAGTCGCACCAGCACCCTTTGCACCGGCAATGGCGAGGGCAGTAGCTCCACGTGATTTGCCAACGCCGGGCGGTCCCGCTATAACGGCCAAGCCGCCACGCACAATCGCGCAATCCCCGACCAGGATGTGACCAGCGGGTGGTTGCCAGGCCAGCAGTTCCGTGGGGCTGTAGAAGTTCAGCCAATTGCGCGACGGCACCGAGTTGGCGGCCACTCTTTCCGCCATGGTGGTGAATTCGCGTGCCAACACCGCCGCATCCAAACTTTGGTTGCCGGCCATTTGTTGCGCTTTGGCCGCGAGCGCCAACAGTTCGCGACGGCTGGCCTTGTCCTTGAGTATGACGACGTACGATGGAAGGCTCAACGCGCTTGGAGCCGCGTCAGGCAGCGCGACGATGTATTCAAGACCGCCGACCGTCTCCAGTTCGTTCTTGTCTGTCAGTCGTTGCACCACTGTTACCGTATCGGGCGTCTGACCGGCACGAACGATGCGCGAAATGGTCGTGAACAAGTTTTGATGGCGCAGATCGTAGAAATCTGACCGGGTAAGTTTTGTGACGTTGGCGGCAGCAGATTCCGGGGCGAGCAACAGACAGCCCAAAGCAGCGCGTTCAGCTTCATCCGAGTGCGGCGGCAGAATGTCAGTGGCGGGGTGCATCGTGGGGATGACGTTCGCTGGTTGGTCACGCAATTTGTCCGCCACGCTCCTTGCGAAGCAAATAGGCGCTGACGTTGCTCCAAGAATAGAGAACGCGCCGCCCGACCTTGATGTGTGGAAATCCTTTCTCGGTCCGCCAGTTCGCCAAGGTGCGTCTGCTGATTGGCAGTCTCGAAAGTAGTTCGTTTTCGTCGAGGAACGCATCCTCGCTCGCCGGTGCCGCTGGAGTTTCTAATTTTTCCATGCACGCACTGTATGGCACGTAGATGCGGTGAATTTGGTTTGTGCGAAAAATGCAACCGATGTGCGGTTTATGGAACCGATGTCGCAGTTTTCGTTTCCGAAATCAGCCTTTTTGGAACCGAATAAAAATTGACACTATTCGGGAGGGTCAGCCGTTCCGCTGCTTTTTTCGGCGCACGCGGGGCTTTTCCTCAGCCTTTTTACCAGCGCGACGATTGCGTTGGCCCGTCCTGAAAGTAACAAAGCGTCGCCAGCGCATTTCGCACAGGGTTTGGAGTGTTATTTGGTTTGTCTCGCGAAATTTCTTAAATTCGTTTCCCGGTGCCTGATTATCGTTCATCTCTTGCTCACTGAGCCGGGGCAGACGACTCGATTGAACATTCATGAAATCGCGCACAGCACGCCTCAATGAAGGCATGGTTAATTGCGCTTGCTTCCCCCTTACGCCGGGCAGAAACGGCAACTGTCCTGAATTTGCCGCTCCCATGCTCGCAATAATTTCGTCGAACGTTATCATTTGAAACGTATTCAAAAATTGAGTTTCCCAACCTGGCTTGTTCTCAGGCAATGCTCGCACGTAATCCTCGGCTGCAATAAGCAAGCCGTGCGCGGCACGAACAGCTTGCGCAGCATCCAACTTTTCTGACGGCCTCATCACAAGGGGCGCTGCAATAATCGCCAGTTTTTCGGGGGTCAATTTCTCATCGGCGAACAAAGGTTGCGGCTCTCGAAATTGTTCACCATCCAATTCATGAATCATTTGGAGAGGTACAGGTGAGCGCCTGCCGACCGTTGAGTGATTCCATTCCAATGCTTCGCGTTTTGCGATCTGCAAACGGTTGTGGGCATCCCTCGCGATGCACAATTCTGTGCCTTCCAGCCTGCGGCCTTTGATATACGGCGATACGTCAAGCCAATATTGTATTGCCAGTCGCAATTTGAGCGTCGCCGAAGGCTCCTCGGTCGCGGGAGATTGGTTCTGAATCATAATTTTACTTTTGGTTCAGGAGGCGCGTTTTGGTTTCACAGCAAACCATTTTTGCGCGTCCTTTTTCGTAGCAAGCCCCTTGTAATGGCCGTGAATCATTGCGGGAGAATTGCCCGCCTGCGCTGCGGTCAAGTTTTCGTTGGCATGGGCGGCGAAATGATACGTGCAAAAAGAATGACGCAACCCGTTTGGCTTGCGCTTTACCTTTGCCAGTTCGCACAGGTCGCGGAATTGCTCCTGGAAGGTGATTTCGTGCAATGTCCAAAGCTGACCTTCGGAGTTGCGGAACGATTGGAGCCATTTGGCCAGCGCGGGACAGATTTCCACCAGCCGCCGCGAGCGCGTTTTGCTTTTGCCAGCGGAGATTTCGATATGTCCGCGCACTCGCCATACGTCGGCCCATTCCAAGCGCAGCAGTTCAGCGGTACGAAGGCCAGCCAGCCCGCCAATCGCAATGAGCGGCTGCATTGCTCCTTGTGCCTTTTCGAGCAGCGACGCCAATTCTATTGGGGTGTAAAATGCGACTTCGGAGGTGTTGGCGCGCTCAGGCCGCATTTGGTCGGCTTCGTTCAGGCGATGTGTTACAGGCAGGTAATCCTTCCGCACCGCCCATTGGAGGAACTGGCGAATCGCGGCGCGGTAATGATTGCGGCTCTTGGCGGAAAATTCGCCGAGAGAACCCATGAAAGTCTCAAGATGTTCCTTCGTGAGATCACAGACGGCTGTGCCGGGGAACGCGGCGGCGATGCGGTGCAACTGAAGTTCGCGGTTGTAGGCGTATTTGCCGGAAACCTGCGCACGCTGGCCGTTCGTGGACTTCGAGAGTGGCGCACGCGCTTGAATAAATTCTTCGATAGCTTCGTGGATGTCGCGGCGCTGAACCGTTGCAACACTTCGTTTGAATCCGTCAACCACCTCTTCCATGGTGTGGCCTGCTGGAATCTTGCTCAACACACCGATGTATTCCGAGACGACCTCCAGCAGGGAAACCCGTTTACCCGTTGCCTGGCGGTGTTCCTCCAACCTTTGCAGCGCGGCTATGGCGTCGCGCGATTGCGGGCCGGTCAGCGCGGCGGCTTGCGAGCCGTCGGCAAGATCGCGCAGAATGCGCTCGGCTTCCTTTTTTGCCTCGCCGTATTTGGCGAAGCTGCGGACGTGGCGCTTTCCAGCGGTGTAATAGGCCAGCCGGTAAAAGTCGTAGCCGTCGCTTTTACCGTAGATTTTGGCTTTGAATTGCCGATGTCGAATCACCATCGGAAATTTCATGTTCTGACAGTCAGGTTCAGATTCAGCGGGATTTTGTGCGGAATCTGTGCGGGACTCACCATTTTGCTCAATTTCTTGAGGAAAAGTGGTGCGCTTAGCAGGACTTGAACCTGCACGGGTTGCCCCACTACCACCTCAAAGTAGCGTGTCTGCCAATTCCACCATAAGCGCACTCGGCATCGGCCACTCCTAATGAAGCAGGCCTGATAAAACTTCGCAAGGTCATTTTGCGCGCGGGCCAATCAACTGGCCCAAAGGAGGTTGCCAAAATGAATTATTTGTAATCTATTTGTAACCCAATGACCTTCGAACCGGTCTGGTGGTGTATATACCGGCAACGTTGATATGAAAGACAGTTAATGGCCCCCGCAGTTAATGGCGACCTCGCGAAGTTGCAAAGTGTGCCGCGCGAAACAGCCCGTTGGCAAAAGGCACAAAACCAGTTGATGAGCGGGCGTTATGGCCACGCGCTTGCGGCCTATCGATCTCTCGTCCAAAGCTATCCCTCCATCGCCCAATTATGGTTCGAACTGGGGATTGCCGCTGGCGGAGAACTGGATTTTCAACAGGCGCACGACGCCTTCCAACGGGCCATTGCCCTCGCGTCAGACGATGTTTCCCTCCTTGTGCTGATAGGTCAGCAATATCAACGTTTGCGCCGGCTGGATTTGGCCCGGGATTCTTATCAACGCGCAGTGCTCGCCGATCCGGGTTCCACGCATGCCCGACTGAGCCTGGCTGCGTGGTATGAACGCGAGCGCCGCATGGAGGAGGCGTGGAATTGTGTCGAGGAATCACTGGCGCATCGTCCAAAGGACGCGCAGGCGCTTTATTTCAAGGCATTCCTTCTGCATCGCAAGGGAATGAACCCGGAGGCGGAAGCAATATTGCGCGAGTTGATCCGTTCAGCGCCCCAAGAAGCCGGCGTGAAACACTCAAGCCGGCATTTGCTGGCCACGGTGCTCGATGAACTCGGCCAATACGATGAGGCGATGAAATGGCTCATTGAAGCCAAGTCACTCCTGCGTCAAATGGTGGACGCAGCATCGCTGGAACGCATCTATGATCAAACGGATCGTCAGCGCCGGGAACTGCTCAAGGGTTTGACGCCAGAAACGATCAAGCGCTGGCGCGATGAAGGGACGCGCCAGGCCGAGGAACACAAGCTTGCCTTCCTTGGCGGTCATCCGCGCAGCGGCACTACATTGTTGGAACAAGTTTTGGGTGCGCATCCGGAAATCATCGCGTTTGATGAGCCGGAAGCGTTCACGCAGGAAATATTCAACGAACTTTCGCCCGTACAATCTGCGCGCGGATTGACTCTGGACACGCTCAACGGCCTGAGCGCCGCCACGCGCGCCGCGTTGAGCCAGCGTTATTTCAAAAGTCTTTTGCGCGAAGTCAATGGGCCGGTGACCGGACGTTTGTTGCTTGATAAAAATCCATCGCCAACGGCTTCGTTGCACGTGTGGCTGCGGATATTCCCGAAAATGAAAGTCATCATCCCAATTCGCGACCCGCGCGACGTGGTCATCAGTTGCTTTTTCCAAAACCTGACGATGACTTCGGCGAGCGTAAGTTTTTTGAGTCTCGAGCGCACGGCGCGGCATTTTGCTGACCTGATGGATGTCTGGCTGCGGATGAAAGAGCTGGGCGGTTTCGATTGGACCGAATCGCGATACGAGACGATGGTGGAAAATCTTGAAGCTGAAGGAAAGCGCGTGACGGAATTTCTCGGATTGGCTTGGGAACCGAGCCAGGCGCATTACCGGGAACTCACGCGGCAACATTTTGTCTTTGCGCCGACTTATCACGACGTCACCAAGCCGGTGCACAAGCGCGCGGTGCGCCGTTGGGAACATTATGCCAATGCGCTCGCGCCGGTGATGGACAAGCTCACCCCCTATTGCCGGGCCTTCGGTTACGAGTAACCGTCTTCGCATTATTTCACCTGCAAACGGTAAAAGAGCGCCGCACCAGTTGGCGTGATGGTGTACGGCGAACTTGCATTTGGCACGTTGGTGTAGGGACCCATTACGCTGGGCGAAGATTGCAACGTGCCCGGAGACCAGGTCAACTCAACATTCTTGCCGGAAGTTTTCATGTAAAGCGTGGTCACTGGATTGATGCCTGCAAGGTAATGGTTCGCCACCTGCGTTGCGCTGAGCGGGTAATTGTAAATCGAGACTTCGTCAATGAGTCCCTGATAATTCAATGTAAAATTGGTGTCATTGTAACCCGATTCGCGCGAGCCAATGCTGACGGGAACGGTGCCCATCTGGATGCCGCCGGAAATCGAAGCGGTGGCCACCTGGGTCCCGTTGACGTAAAGCCGCGTCATGCCATTGGGTTCGTCGCAAACGCCCACGACATGCTGCCATGTGCCGTTTCCAATGACGCTGCTGGAAGCATTGTGGGCCACGTTGATCGCGTCGCGAACGGAAAAGCGATAACCGCTGCCTGAGCCGCCACAGTCGAGATCGAACTCCTCCCCGCCACCGCCGTAGCCATAAGTCACGATACCTGCACCATTCGCTTCACTGAAACTTTCCGAATCGACCCACGTTTCAATCGAGAAAGTCGCGTTGTTCGCGAACGTGCTGAAATCAATGCCCTCAATACCACCAACGTAACTGCCGGTCAGGCTGAGTGTGCCAAATTCCACCGCGGTATCGGGATCGTTTGCATTATAACCGGGCGCACCAAGATTGGCGTTGTTGTACACGCCGTCGTGCCCGCCAACGGAATCGTGGGCAATCGTGCCGTTGGTTTCATCCAGACGCCAATAAGCGATGGGTTGATCAGCCATGACGGTTTGGGAGTAACTGATGGTTGGCGCAGTTTCGACCGTGAGCACGGCCGGTGTCGTCGAAATGGAGCCGAGCGAATTGCTGATGGTGCAGGTGTAAGTGCCGGCGTCGCTGTACTGGAGATTGGTGATGTAATAGGCGGAATTGGTCGCACCGGTAATTTTGTTTCCGTTTTGATACCACTGGAAGAACAACGGCTTGCCGCCGCCCGGAGCGACTGCGATTTGGACGGTGTCGCCGGTGAACCGCGTGGAGGATTGCGGATTCTGATAAATGATGGGCGCAACGTTCGGAAGCAGTCCATAGACATTCACGCGCCCCGAGAAAGTTGCCACGTACACTTTTCCATTGGCAACGGTCGGCGGCACAAATTTCGCATACAGGCCCACGGAATCGCGCGCACTGTATTGCTCCGAGTTCCACAATTCATTCGTGACATTCTGCGCGTCGTAAGCGTGAACAATGCCCGGGCGCACCGCTTGATTGGCATCGCCGGTGAATTGATGCGAGCCCCAAAGAATGCCCGTGCCCGAATTGGTGCCGTTTGCAGAAATCGAGAGCATCCCGCCGGTCATGCCGTTGACCCAGGCCGGCGTCGGGCTTTGGGCGTAAGCGGGGGTCGTGAATACACCGTTGACCTTGTCAAATTTGTATTGGTGCAGGTGATCGCTTTCGCCCCAAACATAAGTGTAGGAACCGTCCGGACCGTCCCACCAAACCGGCGCGCCATGAATGTGGTTAAAGCCCAAACCCGTCGGCGTCACGGGAATGCTCTGGACGATGTTTGTGTCCGCGGTGCTGCCGAGTCCGCCCATGGCGTCGCGTTGCACGTCGTAAAGATGCGCCGCGATGGTGCTGCTGCTTTTGCCGCCGCCGATGGCGAGCGTTGTGCCGGGAATCAGCATGACGCCGCCGGCGCCAAGGTCGTAATCGCCGCCATTCAAGAAGCTATAATTGAAAGGCGTGAACCAGGTCATGATGCTCAAGGTCGAGCTGTTCAATTTCAAAAAGCTCATGCCGCGATTGACGAGGTCGCCCGAATCGGCTGTGCCGTTACCAGTGGAAATGAAAATGTTCCCGTTCGTGTCCGCCGCAGGCCCCTGGCCGCTCATCCAGATGCCGCCGGCGCTGCCGGTTGGCGTATCGCAATAGGTGGCGACTTGCGCGAGCGTCGAAGCGTTGTACGCCATCACCCAGCCGTGATATGGACCCCAATCGCAATGGGACGACCATGCGATGTAAATATTTCCGTTCGCCAGGCACAACGCGGAGCGCTGATTGTTCTTTTGCGGGTCCCATGACACCATGTTGGTTCCCGAGGTGAATGTCCCGCTGATGACGACCGGCGCGATGCGGTTTGCGCCCGTGATGAGGTCCAGCGCGTACAATCGCTGCACAAAAACGCCGCTCTCAATGGTTCGCGCGACGAGATACATGATGTTCGCGACGGGATCAATCACCGGCGTGCCGACAATGCCGATTTCGCCGCTGAAATCGTGATAATTTCCGCCGCACGCGCCGGTCATGTCGGTGTTGTGCACAATCACTGCGCCGGGTGGAATAAGGTTGGTCTCCCAGTAAGGATTCACGACCGTTGGGTCGTCGGCATCGTACGCATAAACCGAATCGTTGACGGTGCAGACATAAAGAACGTTGTGCACGCCCTTGCCGGGAATGGTGAGATTGGTTGCGATGAGCGGCTGCGCGTAAATTTGGTCATCCACCGGCCGCGTGTAAAGCAGGCCGAAGGTGTTCGTGTTGACGTTGCTCACATTGAGCGCGGTTTCATTCAGGTTTTCGCCGCTGCGATTATTGTTATTGTGCTGCGTGAAGACGGCGACCGGTGGCGTGACCGGGTTGGTTGCCAGGGTGGTGAACGACACCGCCGGGCTGGCCCACGAAATCCCGGCCGCGTTCGAGGCCTGCACCGTGAAATAATAAGTTGACGAGGGCGACAGACCGAATGCCCCGCGCGTGAAGGAACCGGATTGCATGCCAACAGGAATGTTGTGCGCCCAAGCCGCCGCGTTCGTGCCGCCATTCGACGGGCCGTAGTAAAAGGTGACCGTCGGTGTGTTGCCGCCGGTGTTGACCACCGCGCCGTTGAGCGAGGCGGAATTGGCCAGGACGCTCGTCGCGGGATAATTCGTGACCGTTGCCGGAACGGGAACGGGCGTGGTGAAACGGACGGAGGGTTTGTACCATGATGTGCCGCCTGCATTCACTGCCTGCGCGGTGAAATAATAAGTGGTGTTATAGGAAAGGCCGGCAATGTTCGTTGAAAACGCGCCGGTCTGCCATCCCACGGAGATGCTGTTGGCCCACGCAGCCGCGTTCGTGCCGCCATCCGTGGTCCCATAATACAATGTCACCATGGGTACGTCATTTCCTGTGGACGTCACCTGCCCGTTCAAGGTTGCGGAAGTGGTGGTAACGGCTGAAGCAGACATATTGGTCAAGGTTGCCGGGGTATAAGTCAGGGGCGATTGCGATGCGTTGGTCACGCCGCTGAGCGCGTAAATGCCGGTGGAAACAGCCACCGCAGGTTTATAAAACGTGAGGCTGGAAAGGCGCTTGCCCGTAATGGCAGAGATGTTCGAGAGCGTGATGGCGGTTTGATAAAAGCGCGGATTGGATGGCGCGCCGTTTGCCGAGCCGGAGGTCAAGTTGATGCGCTGAAACCCTTGCAGCGCCACAGTGTAATTCGCATTGTTGTTATTGTTGAACCAATCCGGCGCGTAGTAATTCGTATTGTAAGACGTGCCGTCATTGAAATGAAGCGTCACCGTTGCCAGGCCGCTGCTGTTGCCGTTGCCCGAATTGGCGATGATGGCGATGCTGTCATAAACCTTGGGCGTGACGAGAAACAAGGTGCCATTGGTCAATCCGGTGTCCGAGTTCAAATCAAGCACGTTGTTTGTGGTATAAGGCTGCAACTGATAAACCGTGCCATCGTTCGTGTTCGCGAATGAGCCATTGAGTGGCAATCCGCCGGCAAGGCTTCCCAAATTGGTCTGGAAAAAAGCGGTCCCTTCGCCGGAATTGAATTCTTGCGCGTAACTTGTGTACGGCGGCCCGACCGCGGTGTTTTCGATGACCACGTCCCGGTTGAAGCCGGTGACAGAGACGGGAGTGTTCGTAGCGGCCGTGGCAATTATGGGAAAGCAGACTGCAACGATCGCAAAAACCGCGAGCGGAAGGAGGGAACGGTTTTTCATGGAAATTTCGAGGGCTGGTATGGTGTAACTAAATCAAATACGCATTGAGTCAACTGCCCGCAGGCGCGACGCCTGGGAAGGACATGGAAATCCGCGCTGCGCGTTTCGGGCTGACGGGCATTTATAGCAGGCACCCCCAGCGAAGTAAAGCTTAAGTGGCGGGTTTTTGGCGAAGTGTATGATGTCCATGCTTTAGCATGTCCGAAGACCGCATGCTGAAGCGTGGACACCGAACCGCTTTGGAGCGCGGACAGCCTTGTCCGCGTCCCCATCCAACCCACTTCCGCATTATCTGAGCAGGCAAAGGCTGCATTCGATTCTTTGCCAGAGCATTGGCAGTATGCTAAGACCTGCTGCGCGTCCGTCTCCCGGCCCGGCATTTGCGCTGAATGAAACTGCGCGGACAAGGCTGTCCGCGCTCCCACGTTATCAGGAACATTCGATGTTCGGTGTCCACCCCGACATCGGATGTCGGGGTTCATGTTGGTTGTTCGATGTTTCATTGCTTTGGGTCGTGCGCCGTCTGCGCGAATAAAATTTTTTTAAAA
>DASRBR010000039.1:0-8941 GCA_035653495.1 Verrucomicrobiia bacterium | reverse complement strand
GGGATTGATCGTGTTCGACAAGCAAAACAAGAAATTGTGGGACGCCAAGCTGACCTTTCCGGTGACACATCATTATATATTTGAAGATGCGAGCGTTCCCTGCATTGAAACCAAGGACGCTCTCTATTTTGCGGACGCGGGAACGTTGACGCGCTTTGATCTGGTGACGGGCAACGTTCAATGGCGTTACGAGACGGTGGGCGTCACGCGGATCGTCGCCGATGACCGCGGCGGCATTTATATCGTGACCAGCACCGCCGGACCGGAACAAATCCAGTATTCGCTGCAGATCAACATCCATGAAAAAATCAAGCCGGTGGTGATCAAGCTTGACGCTGCGAGCGGCAAGGTGCGATGGCGCAATGAATCCATCGGGGACGAAATCATGCTTTCGGGAAAATTCCTTTATGCGACGCGGGAATCGATGACGCTCGCGCTTCTGCGCCTCGAAGAAGGGCCCGACACCCATTACAATCTCAACCTGCTCGACCCTTCCAACGGCAGCCTCATCTGGAATTATCATCAAGCCAACCGGCGCGTGATCAAAACCGAAGTGCAGAAGAACTGGATTTTGGTGCAGATGGAGGATGAGGTCGTGGTGATGAAGTTTTTCTCGTTGTGAATACCAGTCCTTTCGCGCAACCCTTGCGAATCCTTTTCCAATACCGCCCAATGGATATTTTCCAAGAATTCGCCTTTACAGGAGCATTGCCAACGGGCAAGGTTCCGGTTCGTTTTTTTGCCGTTCAATCATGTGGCAGCGAAAAATTCGCGCCTTATCGGAAGCATCTATGGCTGAATTAGTCGGAAATTTATTGGTAGCACAGTCGGGCGGTCCTACTGCCGTCATCAACGCCAGCGTGGCCGGCGTCATCCAGGAAGCTGGCAAGCACGAGTGCATTGAGGAGATTTACGGCGGGCTCAACGGCATTCTTGGAATGCTCAATGAGGAGCTGATTGACATCAACGAGGAAAAAGCGCGCACGATCGAGGGTTTAAAATACACGCCCGCTGCCGCGCTCGGCACGTGCCGTTACAAACTGGATTTCAAAAAGAAAGCCGAACAAGCCGCCAAGGACATGGACCGGTTGTTCGAGGTCTTTCAGGCGCACAACATCCGCTACTTTTTTTATGTGGGCGGAAATGATTCGCAGGACACCGCGCACAAGATCCACGAGCAGGCTGTCGCGCGCGGTTATGAGATGCGGGTCATCGGCGTGCCCAAGACGATTGACAACGACCTGCCGCACACCGACCACTGCCCCGGCTACGGGTCGGTCATCAAATACAATAGCGCGACGGTCATGGAAGTCGGCGAAGACGTTCGCAGCATGGCCACGGATGGCGGCTTTTGCTGCCTGGCCGAAGTGATGGGCCGTTCCGCCGGATGGATTGCCGCGGGCACGGTTTTGGCAAAACGTTCGCCTGCAGACGCGCCGCACATCATTTTGCTGCCGGAAATCAAATTGGATGAAGCGGCGTTTTTGGCCCGCGTGAAGGAGACAATTGAGCAACACAAATATTGCGTGGTTGTCGTGGGTGAAGGTTTGAAAAACGCGGCGGGTGAAGAAATCGCCGCGGACAAATCGCGCGTGGATGCGTTTGGTCATCCGGTGCTTTCCGGCGCGGCGGACCGTCTCGCGGAAATCGTGCAGGGCAAGCTTGGCACCAAGACGCGCACGTTGAAATTGGGTTACGCTCAACGCGCCGCGGCGCATTACGCAAGCGCGACGGATGCAGCAGAGGCTGCTGCTTGCGGCGAAGCTGCGGTGCGCGCCGCTGTCGAAGGCCGAAGCGGATTCATGGTCAAGATTGTTCGCACGCAAAGTGAGCCATACAAATGGACGACGGATTTGCAGCCGTTGGGCGACATCGCGAACGTCGAGCACCTGCTTCCGCGCGACTGGATCAGCGAGGATGGTTTCATGCCGACGGAAAAATTCATCGAATACGCCCGCCCGTTGATTGAAGGCGAAGTGAAAGTGCCGACCGAAGGCGGTTTGCCGAAATTCGTCACGCTGGAAAAGGTGCGGCTGGAAAAGAAGCTGCCGGCACGCAGTTAATCCATTTTTACGCATGTTTATTCGAATGCGGGGTTTTTGATTGTGAACAGGTTGGTCGAGCTGATTTGTAGGCTGGCATCGGAGTAGAACAGACAAAAATGAAGTTGCTGTTCCTTTGGGACTGGAAATTCCCAGTAGAGGGTGCGATCATAGGTTCTGCAGCGACCAGCCACAATTGCCCAATGTAAATCCTGCCTCGCAAACTTTCTCTCCACTTTTTGGCTCGGAGTCATCCATTGTAACAACATCTGTTTTGTGCCGATACCACCTGTCAAGAGGCCACGCCGGCCAAAACGTTGCTCGAATTGCAGCACAAGCGCGCCGTTTGTTTCCGCAGGCACAAACTCGATCTCCCAGCCACCATATCGCGCCGAAATATTTTTGTGGCACAGCGTGAAAAGAGCCTTTTGCCACAGTTTACCCTCGTAAAAGTGAAAATTGGTCCCCTGTTTTACGGCGAGCAGTTCCATGCTCGAGCCGTCTGGCAGGTCGAAAGCGATTCGCGGTCTGCCCGTTGAACAAAACCAAATCCCGAAAAACACCGCCAAAACCAGTGCAACACCTATTAGTGCAACAAATGCTTTTGGCCGTCTCATAGGGCATAAATACTCCTTTCGATGCCTTGTTCAAAGCGATTTTCCATGAAGCGGAAATGTGCTATATTACTTTTGTCCTAGGAAGGAACCAGAGGCCACCTGTTACTGAACGAAAGGAAGCTGTTATGAAAACGTTCCGTAAATTGCTCGCGGTAATGCTCGCGTTGATTTGGATGTTTGGCGCCGGATGCGCGTGGGTTCAACCGCCGGGACCTCCGGGCTTGCCTGCACCACCTCCAATCCCCGTGCCGGTCGTGCCTGCGCCGGACTAAACCGTTCTTTGAAAGCGCCTTGCCGTGCTGGAGTTAAACAGTTAATTTCCTTCCATGGCAGCGGTTAATGAAACCTATCGATATATCACGCGATCGCCCGGAATTCGTGGCTGGCATGCACATTTGGAAAATACCCGGATCGGGGTGCATGACGTGATTGGTTTGTTACAGAATAAAGAAACCGTTGACTCCATTCCGCAATGCTTTCCGGGAGTCACTCGTGCCCCAGGTTTACGAATGTCTGGCTTATTACGAGGATCATCGGGCAGAAATTGACCACCTGATTGCCAGCCAAATGAGTAAATAGTTTTTTTTGCGCCTTTTGTGCTTCTTCGTGGCGCATCTTCAATTCACTGCTTGCCACTGCGCCCTGGCTGAGGCTTACTTTGCGGGATTTTGTTGCTCATGAATCGCGAATTGTTAGCCAAAGCCAAATCGCTCGGTTTTTCCGATCGTCAAATCGCCCATATCACAGGAACCACCGAAGACGCCATCCGCGCCGAGCGCAAAAAACTCGGCATTCTGCCGAGCTACCGCCTGGTGGACACCTGCGCCGCCGAGTTCGAGGCTTATACGCCATATTATTATTCCACGTATGATTGCGGCGACGACGAAATCAAGCCGAGCGACAAACGCAAGGTGATGATCCTTGGCGGCGGCCCGAACCGCATCGGCCAGGGCATCGAATTTGATTATTGCTGCGTGCATGCAGCCTTCGCGCTCAAGGAAGATGGTTTCGAAACGTTGATGGTCAATTCCAATCCTGAAACCGTCTCCACCGATTACGACACCAGCGATAAACTCTTTTTCGAACCGCTCACGTTGGAGGACGTGCTGCACATTTACGAGCGCGAAAAATGCTGGGGTGCCATCGCGCAGTTCGGCGGCCAGACGCCGCTCAACCTCGCGCTCGGTTTGCAAAAGAACGGCGTCAACGTCATCGGCACCTCGCCGCAAAGCATCGAGATCGCGGAGGACCGCAAATTGTTCGCCGCGATGCTGCGCAAGCTCGACATTCCCCAGCCGCCCAACGGCCTCGCCACCAACGAAGCCGAAGCGCTCGAAGCCGCGCGCCAGCTTGGTTACCCGATTCTCGTGCGGCCTTCCTTCGTGCTTGGCGGCCGCGCGATGCAGATCGTTTATTCCGATAGCGAGCTGACGCACTATATGCGCTTCGCGGTTGAAGCTTCGCCTGAACGTCCGGTGCTCGTGGACAAGTTTCTTGAAGACGCGACCGAAGTGGACGTGGATTGCATCGCGGACGTCGGCCATTTTGCGAATTCCAATGAAGGAACAATCGTCATCGGCGGGATGTTGGAACATATCGAATATGCTGGCGTGCATTCCGGCGATGCGGCGATGGTTTTGCCGCCGCATACGCTTTCTCAAAAGGTGATCGAGACCATCCGCCAATACACGCACGCGATGGCGCGCGAATTGAAGGTCATCGGACTGATGAACGTGCAATATGCCGTCAAAGGCGAAGTCGTTTATGTGCTCGAAGTGAATCCCCGCGCGTCACGGACCGTGCCGTTTGTGAGCAAGGCCATCGGTGTGCCGCTTGCGAAACTTGCCGCAAAAGTGATGGCCGGAAAAAAACTGGCGCAACTGAAATTTACCAGGGAAATCTGGACCGAATATTGGGCGGTGAAAGAATCGGTGTTTCCATTCAATCGTTTCCATGGCCAGGACATTTTGCTTTCTCCGGAAATGCGTTCCACCGGCGAAGTAATGGGATTGGACAGCGATTTGGGCATCGCCTACGCCAAGTCGCAGATGGCGGCAAACGCGCCGTTGCCGCTCAGCGGGCGCGTGTTCATCAGTGTCAGCGACGCGCACAAGCACGAAGTGGCCGCTGTCGGGCACGAATTTGCGAAGCTTGGTTTTGAATTGATCTCCACCAGCGGCACGGCGGCCATACTCGAAAAGGCAGGGCTTAAAGTGCAGCGGATTTTCAAGCTTGCCGAGGGCCGGCCAAATGCGCTCGACCTTTTAAAAAACCGCGAAATCCAACTCGTCATCAACACGCCCGCCGGCCAGACACCGCGCGCGGACGAGATCAAGATCCGCACCACGGCGGTTTATACCGGCACGCCCATTATGACGACTCTAAGTGGCGCAAAGGCTGCCGTGTTGGGGATCGCCGCATTAAAGAAGAGCGGTTACGGAGTGCGCACGGTGCAGGAGTATCATTGATTTGTTTCCAAGCGCGCAGTGCTTTGGCAGCCGCGTTCACGAAATCATTTTTTCATTTTCTCCAACGCCTCAATGAATGGCGCGGGACCTCCCTTTTGGTAACCGAGTTCCCCGACTTTCTTTCCCTCGCCGTTCAGCACTATCACGGTAGGATAACCTTGGATGTCATATTTGTCGGACAGCGCTTCGTTCGCTCGTTTGAGCTTCGCGCTTAGCTTTTTGTGACTTGGAAAATCCACCTGCACGAGCACTAGGTTCTTGGCAGCGTATTGGGCAAATTCCGGCGTGGAAAGGACTTCATCGTCAAGCTGCTTGCAGGAAACGCACCAATCTGAACCCATGAAATCCATGAACACCAGCTTGTTTTCCGCCTTCGCCCGGGCCTGCGCCTTTGGCAAATCGGTCATCCAATTCAATTGCTCCGCAGCGATGCCTTGCAAAGCGAGCCAGCAAAGCAGAAGGCCCATCGTCATTTTTTTCATCGTCTCCTCCAATGAACCGCGCCAAGCATCATTGTTCTTAAATGTCGGATTTCCCTCAGCATGGACAGGCGACTGGAAAGTCGCCTGAACCCGCAGGTTGGAAAACCTGCGCTACGTAGCGCAGATATTCTTGTCTGCGGGTTGTGGGGACTTTCCAGTCCCCAGTTCAGAAGAGTGCCGAGATGCATCCTAAATTAGTTGTCAGGAAGATTTCTGCTTTAGCTTGTCGAGTTTGGCGATGAAATCTTGTGGCGAATCGCCTTCGTAACCGTCCATTTTTGAAACCTGCGCGCCGTCCTTGTCGAGCACGATGACCGTGGGAAAACCGTCAACGTTGTATTTTCCCAGCAACGCCTGGTTCGCCTTTTTCAATTCCTCCGTTTGCTCTTTCTTTTGCGGAAAATCCACGACCACGAGCACGAGATTTTTGTCCGCATATTTTTCGAACTCCGGCGTGGCCAGTACTTTTTTGTGCAATTCAATGCAGCCGGGGCACCAATCCGAGCCGGTGAAATCCATCAAAACCATTTTTTTGTCCGCCTTGGCCTTGGCCAGCGCCTTGGGCAAATCGGTCATCCATTCGGCCGCGTGGACTTGCGCGGCGATCCAGCAAAGCATAAAGGCCAAAATGAGTCTTTTCATATATCTCCTTCTAATCTCCCAACGTTCAAGTTGATGCCATTTCCCTTACGTTAACCGATGTTTCGCCTTCCCGCCATGCCACTCGGCCGCCCACGATGGTCGCGACTGCCTTGCCTTTCAACGGCCAGCCATAGAACGGGCTGTTATACGATTTGCTTGCGGAATCAGCCTTGTCGAAAACCCATTCGCGGTTGGGGTCGAAGACCGTCACATCCGCATCCGCGCCGATTTTCAACGTTCCCTTCTTCAAGCGCAGCAATTCCGCCGGCGCAATGGTGAACTTCCGCAGCAATTCCATCAAGCCAAGCCGCTTCGTGTGATGCAATTGCATCAGCGACAACGCCAGTTCCGTCTCAAGCCCGGTGATGCCGAACGGCGCGTAATCGAACTCCGATTCCTTTTCATAATCGCAATGCGGCGCGTGGTCGCTGCCGATGATTTCCAGCGTGCCGTCGGCCAGTGCTTCCAGAATCGCTTCGCGGTCGCGCGCGGAACGCAACGGCGGGTTCATCTTGAAATTCGTGTCGTAATTCGGCCATTGCGGACGGTCGCTCGCCGCATAACCAAACAAATCCTTTCCGTCGTTGGCCCAAAACTTTTCGCTGCCGGCGATCGTGGCATCCGTGAGCACAAAATGGTGCGGACACGCTTCGCCGGAAACCGGCACTCCCCGCTTTTTCGCTTCGCGCAACAACGCGACGCTTCCGGCGCTGCTCAAGTGCTGGCAATGGACTCGCGTGCCGGTAAGGTCGGCCAGCAGGATGTTGCGCGCGACGATCATCTCCTCGCCTGCAGCCGGCCAGCCGCGCAACCCAAGCGCCGTGCTCCAATAGCCTTCGTGCATCACGCCGTCCGTCACGAGCGAATAATCCTGGCAATGGTCCATCACCGGCAAATCGAACATCTTCGCGTATTCGAGCGCGCGGCGCATCAGGTCGTTGTTTTGCACGCAGTGGCCGTCATCAGTGATCGCCACCACGCCCGCTTGTTTCAACGAGCCGATGGGCGCGAGTTCGTCGCCAGCGATGCCTTTGGTAATGGCGCCGGTGACGAACACATTGACGACGCCTTCACGTGCGGCTTTTTCGCGGATCAACGCGACCGTTCCGGCGTTGTCAATCGCCGGCGACGTGTTCGGCATGCAAACGATGGAAGTGAATCCGCCGCGCGCGGCCGAAGCCGTGCCGGTGGCAATGGTTTCCTTCGCCGATTGGCCCGGCTCCCGCAAATGAACATGCAAATCGATCAAACCCGGACAAACGACCAATCCTTTCGCATCAAGGCGGCCCACGTTCCCGGGAGCCTTGGAGGCCGCGCCGGGTCCGACAGCGGCAATTTTTCCGTCGAGGATCAACAGGTCGCCAGTAGCATCGTGGTTGGATGCGGGATCGATGATTCGTCCGCCGGCAATTAGTAATGAGCTGGTGGCGTCAGGCATGGTATGAAAGCAGTAGAGTTTTGATGGGGCGCATCTTGACACTGTTGTCAAACTGGGGACTGGAAAGTGCCCAGAACCCGCACACTCGAAAGTGTGCGCTACGTAGCGCAGGCTTTCCAGCCTGCGGGTTCAGGCGACTTTCCAGTCGCCTGTTCATGCTGAACCTTTAAGAGTCAAGATGGCCCGTCTTGATGAGAATCCTCATGGTTGCGTTGCGCGTCATCCGGGGCCTATTTTAGCACAGGAAAATTCCCCAGCAACAGCTTCTTCGCTAACCGGGTTTTTAGGGTATATTATTTTCTGGATAAGTATAGTTTGCTCCGTCGTACGAAGACGGTATGGAAAAACTCGAGAATCCATTGAAGGTTTTGTTCGAGGCAAATCCGTTGCCGATGTGGATTTTTGATTCCAAAACCCTGCAATTCCTGGCGGTCAACGAATCGGCAATCCTGCATTACGGCTATTCCCATCAGGAATTCTCCAAAATGACACTTCTGGACATCCGCCCGTCCGAAGACATTCCCTGCCTCACCAAAACACTCGCAAAAGTCGCGCGCCACAAGGGAGTCATGGATTCCGGCGAATGGCGACATGTCCGGCGCGATGGTTCCATGATCTATGTGGAAGTCGCCTCGCAACCGGTGCGTTACGCCGGACACAACGCCCGCTTGTCCATGCTCAATGATGTCACCGAGCGCAAGATCACCGAGGCAGCGTTGCGCAGCAGCGAGGCGCGGTTGAAGGAGGCCCAGGAAGTCGCCGGACTGGGAAGCTGGGAATGTTACGGTGAAAAGGGCGGCGGCAGTGTGTTTTCCGAAGAAATGTATCGCATTTTCGGCGTTCCACCGGGCGAGGAGCTGGACCACAACGCCATGATCAACGCCATGCATCCCGATGACCGCGAGCGCATGCGCGCATTGCTCGAAGGAATTGAACTGGACCCGCATGACTTCGACACGGTGTTTCGTGTGCTGAAACCTGATGGCTCGATTCGTTACGTGCATGCCCAAGGCCACCTGTTCCATGACGGCGCGGGCAAACCGTGCAAAATGACCGGCACGGCGCAGGACATCACCGACCGCGTCAAGGCGGAGGAAGTGCGGCTGCGCAACGCGCAATTGGAGGCGGCGAACCGGGAGTTGGAGGCATTTTCGTATTCTGTGTCGCACGATTTGCGCTCGCCGTTGCGAAGCATTGACGCGTTTGGGAAATTGCTCAGGGAGGAATATGGCAATCGCCTCGACGAAAACGG
>DASRBR010000038.1:0-3278 GCA_035653495.1 Verrucomicrobiia bacterium | reverse complement strand
CGAATTATATTTTTGCGATTGATGCGAACAATGGCGTCGCTGCTTATTATCTGAGCGGCGGCGTCACGCCCGCTCCCAAAGTTTTGGCCCAACCGCAGAATCTTCGCATCATCCAGGGTTCGACAGCGTCGCTGGGCGTGCAGATTGACCAGATTGCCACGATTGAGTGGTACAAGGGAACCAATTCTCCCGTTGACACCGGAGTCAGTGGCGGGACTTATACGATATCCAACGCGCAGTTGAGCAGCCAGGGCGATTACTTTGTGGTTGCGTCGAATGTGAACGGCACAGTCACCAGCGCGGTGGCGCATGTGACGGTCGAATTGACCAATGACAATTACACGCTGACGAAGATTTGGGGCGTCGCTGCGGGAGACACCAATTATCCCTACGTGACCTCCAACGGCGGTTCCGCCACGCCCAACGAGCGCAGCTTTGCCTACAACGCTCGTTCAAACCAGTTGCTCGTCGTGAGCTGCCCGTTCAACACGCATAATTTTAAGATTGCGGTCGTTGATGCCGGAAGCGGCAACGAGCTTTATACAATGGACATGACCAATGTCATTTACGAAGGCGCTTCGGAAGTGAACGGTTCCAATCCGCTCGATCTGGATGCGATCGACGTGGCAGACGACGGCGCGGTGTATGCCTGCAGCCTGACGCCCAATGCCTCCGGGGGCGAATTCGGGGACACCAGCAAAATGCTGCATGTCTATCGTTGGGCTGATACCGGCTCGAACACTCCGGCCACTTTGATATATGAGGGCGACCCGAGCGATCAACCTGCCGGCATCAACGAACGCTGGGGTGACGCGCTCACAGCGCGAGGCAGCGGCACGAACACCGAGTTGGTGCTCAATTCCCAGGACGGGAACTACGGAGCGATTTTGACGCCAACCGACAGCACCATGACGGTATTCAGCAACTATTGGTTCTTCGATTCGGGCGGAGCAGGTTCCATTGGCCGCAGCCTGCAATTCGGCTCAGGCAATACCATTTTCGAGAAGCGCAAGGGCGCGCCGGTATTCTACTCCTCCTTTAACACGAACAGCCAAACCAGCACGTCGCTTACCAACATCGCTTCCTCGACGACCTTGGGCGGCGTGTTTGTGGTAACCAACCAAAATCTCGCTGCGGGAGTGGATTTCGTTGGCAGCACGACCGCGCCAAAAAAACCGGACGCGGTGGGATTGTATGATATTTCCATTCCCACCACGCCGATGTTGATCAACGACTACAATTTTCCGTCGAATCAGGTCGCGAACGGAAATTTCATCTGCAAGACGATCATCTCCGGATTGAAGGTCTATGCACTGGATGCCAACAACGGGTTGATGGCGTTTTACATCAACCCACCGGTGAACGCGATGCAATTGCACATCACGCCCGCCGGAAGCAACGTGAACCTGTCCTGGGGCAGCACCGTCGCAGTGCTGCAAAGCACGCCGAGCCTCGATCCGCCGGCCTGGACGGACGTCACGGCAGTCGGCCAGACGAATTCGGTCCAACCGGCTTCGGGCGGTGCGCAATTCTATCGTCTGATTGTGCGGAGATGATCCGGGCCCGTTCTGATGTTGATATTTGAGAAAAATTTAATAATGTTGTTGACTGAACATGCTGTTCAAAGCCGCTTCGGCCTGCGAAGGCGGGAGCGGCCCTTCGAAGAAAGGAAAGTCATGCCGTTCTCCTTGAATAATAGACGCAGTTGCAACCGGCGTTCAGGGTTCACATTGATTGAGTTGCTTGTGGTCATAGCCATCATCGCCATCCTGGCGTCGCTGCTCCTGCCCGCCTTGTCCAAGGCCAAGGAAAAGGCCCGGGAAATCGCCTGCATGAACAATTGCAAACAGATGGGTCTCGGCCAGCAATTGTTCGCCGAGGATTCTGACAACGGAAACACTTTCATCAGCCCGCCTTTTGCTCCCAAAGGTTCCCTAACCGGGTCCCTCATTAACGGGGGCACTGGCGAGAACGACGGCAACACTGCGCAGGCGGGAGATGACGATCTCAACTGGCTTTATGGATTGAGCGCGACCACCCCTGGAACTCCGGGATATGTGGGCAACTTGAAAACATTCGTCTGCCCAGCCACCAAAAACTACGTCCGTCCCGATCAATTTACCACGATCAATCCCGGGGGCACCTTTGACTTGTTAAAGATATTGATCGACCTCCAGTTCAAGGGGGCGAACAGAAATTCGACCAACGGCCACAGCTATGAAGTATTTGGATGGTGGCACCGCTACGACCTCCCGGGCCATATGCCTCGCAAGACACTCAGTTCCATCCAGACTTACGTGAACGTTAATTACGCCGCGGGCACAGTCCCGGGGCCTTCCGGCATTTTCACCATCATGGACCGGCTCGAGCAGCATAACAACATCAATTATGAGAATGCGCCGAATCCTCTGGACGGCCACGGCATGGCAGGCGCCAATGTTGTTTTTTGCGATGGCCACGGCGTTTTCGTTCCGACCCCAAAATGGCGGAACGTTTATCTTACTTCCGAGGATGATAGCATGCCAAACTATGGCAATCCGTATTATCCTTGACGCGCTTTGTTCCCTGCTTCACCGCGCTTCCCAGACAAACTTTCCGCCAACCATCGTCAGCAAAACTTTTGTCGACGACAATTCGTCCACCGCGCAATGCAACACGTCGCGGTCCACCATGATGAGGTCAGCGAATTTGCCGGGCTCGAGCGAGCCTTTGCGGTCTTCGTCGAAGGTCAATTTCGCGCTGTTGATCGTGTAGAGCCGGATGGCCTGCTCGCGCGTGAGGCGTTCGCGCGGATTGAGCACGCCGCCGCGTTCGGTCTGGCGCGTGATGGCGATCCACATGCCCAGCCAGGGACTCCATGGATTCGTTGAATCGAACGGGTCCAAGCCAACCATGTGGTCGCTCCCGCCACCGATGATGAGGCCGTTATCCAGCCAGCTTTTCAATGGCTCGAACCAATCCATGCGCCGTTCGCCGAGGGTTTTCAACAGGCTTGCGCCATCCTTGTAAAGCCATGCGGGCTGGACGTCGGCAACGATGCCCAACTCGCGGCAGCGGACCAGGTTTTGCGCAGACTGAAA
This sequence comes from Verrucomicrobiia bacterium, assembly GCA_035653495.1. Classification (GTDB taxonomy): domain Bacteria; phylum Verrucomicrobiota; class Verrucomicrobiia; order Limisphaerales; family Pedosphaeraceae; genus DATAUW01. The sequence goes on along the minus strand of DASRBR010000038.1, from coordinate 198 downwards.
ATTGGCGTGGCAGATCTCGAAGCGCTTTTTGCGGATGTCCATCTGTTGCTGAATTTTTTTGTAGCAATCGAGCAATACATCCACGGAAGCTTCGCCAGTGCAATGCGCGGCGCAGCGCCATCCGCGTTTGGCCGCCTCGAGATAAAGCGCGTCGAGCAATTCCGCTTTGACATTCAAGATTCCGCGATATTGCGGGTC
>DASRBR010000037.1:0-4542 GCA_035653495.1 Verrucomicrobiia bacterium | reverse complement strand
GTTTAAAGTTGCCCGCTCTGAAGACCGTCGCCCACTTCGCGGTCGTCGGTGGGAGGGCACCATCTGTTTTTGGAGTGCGCGGTCATGTCCGCGCTTTGGAAAGCGGCGACATGTCGCCGCACTCCAAGGTCTAACTGGTTTCGGCTGATGACTTACTGAAACAGCTTGGGCTTGCTTCGCTGGATTTCGACGATGACGGCGCCGAGGTCGTTGGCGATGAGTTGAACGGTCGCGGGGCTCACGCCGGAATTTTTGAGGCGGAGTTGCGTATCGGAGACGAAATGTTCGGATTGGACCATGCTCAGGTTGGCCGAGTTGAGGATGACGTTGATGTCCCTGGCGATCTGCCCGAGGTCGCGGTAGGAAACCGGGCTTTCGGCCAGCGCGGCGGTGAGGTGCTCGGAAAGTTTGGCGAGGGTTGTCTTGGAGGGTTTATAGGCGCTCTTGTCCAGCGAGGCGATGTCATCCTGGAGATGGAGTTTCTGCCCGACGCTTGAGGCCGAACCCGGCTTGATGCTGTTGAAATCGGTTTGAAGACGGTCAATCAACGCTTGTTGCGCAGCGCTGATGCCGCCTTGCGGGGCCGATGATGAAGGCGCGGACGCGCTCGGCGGGGGCGAATTTTGGGGAGGCGTGACGCCTTGCTGTTGGTTGTTGATGTCGCGCTGTTGCTTGGCTCTTTCCTTCGCGATCTGGGCAGGGTCACCGGCCCAAAGGGAAAACGCCATGAGCATCATCGCCGAAATTGTGGTGGTGGTCCTCTTCATAGCCTTCCTGTTTCGACAAGGCCCATCGTGCGCCGGGCAACGAAAAATGTCAATTGCCCAGTGCGATTGCCATCGTGCTCATGGCCATCATCGCGCAAAGATTTGGCGGATGACGTCCTCGATCGGGACTTCCTGGATGTCAATGTCGCTGACGGGCAGTTCATCAAGGAGCGTTTTGCAGACGGGAATGACGCGGTCGCGCTTGACCTTGAGCTTGATGGTCCCGGCCGCCTGCTCGATGACTTCGCCGTAACGCGCCAAATTCGCCGCGGGAGGATTTGCCTTCGCTGCTTCGCCGCTTTCGCATTGGATGGTGACAATTTTGAAATCGGCGAAGCGGTCGATGATTTCGCTCAAGCTTCCGTCGAAATAGATCGAGCCATGGTCGATGATGATGACGCGCCGGCACAATTCCTGGATGTCCGCCATGTAATGGCTTGTGAGCAGGATGGTGGTGTTGTGTCGCGCATTGTATTCGCGGAGGAATTCGCGGACGGTTTTTTGCGAAATGACATCGAGGCCGATGGTCGGTTCGTCCAGGAACAACACCTTGGGCTGATGCAGCAGCGAGGCGATGAGTTCCATCTTCATTCGTTCACCCAACGAAAGCTCGCGCACCATGACATTGAGCTTGTCCTTCACCGCAAGCAGTTCCGTCATTTCGGCCACGGTGCGCTCGAACGAATCGCGCGAAATGCCGTAAATCTTGGCGTTGAGATCGAGTGATTCGCGCGCCGGCAGGTCCCACCAAAGCTGGTTCTTCTGGCCGAGCAACAATGCGAATTGGCGGCGATAACCATCCTGCCGTTCCCATGGCACATAACCGAGCACCGAAGCCGAACCGCTGCTCGGATAAAGCAGGCCGGAAAGCATCTTGAGCGTGGTGGTTTTGCCCGCGCCGTTCGGCCCAAGAAAACCGACGAGTTCGCCCGGTTGAACGGAAAAGTTGACGTCCTTGACCGCCTGCGTCAGTTCGTATTTGCGATGGAACAATCCACGGATCGCGCCGGCAAAACCGGGCAGCTTTTTGTAAGTGCGAAAAGCCTTGTTCAGGTTTTTGACTTCGATGATTGGCTTCGCATCGGACACGGGCGAATTAAACACGCTTCACACGCGAAATCAAAGGCATTCGCCTGAATGATTTCCAACTTAAATTGAACAAATTCCGGCTGGAGAGAGTCAGAACCCCGAAGCGTTGTTTATGAGGGTTGGTGAGGCCCGCACCCGCGGGTGCGGGCCTTTTCCCCACCGAGGTGGGTTCTTTGCGATGCAAAATAAGGTTGGACAATTCAACGCGAGTTACGTTAACATGTTTGCCGCAGGGAGAGTTCCTGGAAAGGAAATCCTGACCAATGGCCAAGTTGATCATCAAAGCGACTGAGGAGCAGCCGAGCAAAGAGATTGAACTCAAGCAAGGGGTGACGCGCATTGGGCGCACGTCCAATAACGATCTAATGCTGCCGTTCCCGGAAGTGTCAGAAGCACATTGCGAAATCCTGGTGGATACCGATTTCGTTTTTGTGCGCGACCTGAATTCTTCGAATGGCACACTGGTTGATGGCGAGCCGGTCCGCGAATCGGCCGTGTATTCCGGCCAGACACTTCGCATCGGATTGGTCGAGATGGTGGTGGACACCCCGCAAATCACCCTCGTGTTGCCGGAGCTGCCCAAGCCTGAGAATCCCGACGAAGTGCCGCCGCCGATGTTTTTGCCGGACGGTTATCCCTGCTGCCTTGGACATCCAACGCGCCATGCCATCTGGGAATGCCCGCATTGCACGCGCGTTTATTGCGACGAATGCATCCGCAAATTGCGCCGCGTCGGTGGCATTCATCTGAAGCTTTGTCCGTCCTGCAGCAATCCTTGCAAGCTGACCGCCTGGACGGAGATGATGCGCAAAAAGAAAAAAGGGTTTTTCGGCGCCATCATCAGCAAAATCACCGACGGCATCAAACGCAAGACGACCCGGATGTCGCAACATCCGACGCCGCCGCCAAATGGTTGAGGGTTGAGGTAGAGCGCATCTCGTTTGATGCAGTTTTCTCACGGCAATCTTAAAAAGCCCCAAATCCCAAGCTCCAAGCACCAAGCACGAGAGAATAACCAAGCATCAAACATCAAAGACGGCCGAATTGGCTTGTAGGTTGTAAATTGGAGCGCTTGGATGTTGGTGCTTGGAATTTATCTTTCCAATCCATACGCGTCCATCATTTCGCCCAACTCCTGCTGGATCCATTCCTTGGTGAGGCCGAACTCTTCGAGCGTATATTCGTGCTTGCTCTTGAACTTTCGCTGTTTTTGAGTCGCAGCTTCAAGGCGATTGCGGAAAGCGTCGCTGATGGGCCAGCCGAAATGCGCGTAGAGCTTTTCAATCGTTTCACGCGGATTCCGGACGAGGTCGCGATAATCGATGCAATAATATTGGCGCGGTTCAACATGTTTTCGGAATGCGAACAAATGCTTGTACCATTCCACCGCCAATCGCGCGTAAGCCTTCGCGACCGGTCCATCCTTGGCGATGTCCGGCGAATGCGCCTTCCACACCGGGACAAAGAGACTGACGTGCGAAGCGACCGACCGATACGGATGCCGCACGATGGTGATGAATTTCGCATCGGGAAATTCTTCGCGCAATGATTCGACCGTGCCCGAGGATTGCGTGGCTTTTGAGAGGAGGGTTTTGCACGGTCCGTTCGCGTAGAGATGCCGTTGCAGACAACTGCGATAGTAGAACATCAATTTGCGCCTTTCGTCCCGCGGCAGCGCGTCCGGAAAACCGGCTTCCCAAAGTTCCGCGACGAAAGGAAAAAGCATGAATATGGCCTCCGATTCAAACGCATAAAGGAAGAGCGCGTCATCTTCCTCGGGCTGATTCAGGCGCATCTTGTGCATGTCATCCCAGCCGCCGAACCATTTGCGCTCGCAGAAATCCAGCAGCTTCGTGAACGGCGCGCCCAGTCGGTTGTGCGCCCAGTCGAACGCATCAATGAGCCGCTGAAAACAAATTGCCGGGAAAATCGTTTGATACATTTTGAGATGAACATAGCGTTCTTCATCGAGGCTGAGCAGGTTTTGGACAAGCGTTGTTCCACTGCGCGGCGGCGCGATGATGAACACCGGCTCTTTCACTGGCTGACGCCGAAATCGCCAGAAAAAAATGTGATCCAACGCGCGCGCCGTCACCACGAGTGAACGAAAAAGCAGAAACAATCCGCTAAAGAGCAGCACGTAACCCCAACGTCGAAACCGGAAGGGCGAGCGGAACAAAGCCAGGTATTCCGCTTTCAAGAACAGTTTGTGATTGAAGTACATCCTGTGCTTTACTGGTGTGAGTAATGGGTTTCAATGCAGACACCGCCATCCGGGTTTTGACGATGACCTCTCTGGGAGGATTGCTCTTCACCACGGGTTTGCGGCTCACCTGGCCGGAAATATTCCACGCGCTTCGTTGCAGCCGGTTCGGCTGGATCATGGCGGTAAATTTCATCTTTGTGCCGGCGCTCACGTTGGTTGTCGCGTGGTTTTTGAAATTCCCCGCGAGCATGGCAATCGGAATGATGCTGCTTGCCGCCGCGCCGTTCGCGCCGGCTGTGCCGGTCTTCACCAAACTGTCCCGTGCAGACATGCCGCTCGCGGGCGCATTGACTGCATTGTTCCCGCTGTTCTCCGCGTTTATCACGCCGCTGATTTGCCAGCTCAGCTTGAAACCGTGGCTCGGAAATGGCTCCTTGAAATTCAATGTCCTGGCCATTCTCGCGGTGCTGGCTTCGACCA
>DASRBR010000036.1:0-4696 GCA_035653495.1 Verrucomicrobiia bacterium | reverse complement strand
ATTTTTTCTGATGCTCATCACGCCATGGCAGCGAAAAAAGAGCAAAGGTTGAATGGAAACGCCAAATCGAGGCCGTGTGGTTCAACCTCAATCTTCAGCGCGCCAGCACGTGCGCGTGGGCGCGGTCATTCGCGATGTGATCATGATCGTGGTGCTGGTTGCGGTGGGAAGTTTCATTGTCGGCATCATCGTGCCCGCGACACTGGCGATTGCCTTGTCGAATTTCGTGTTCGGCACGTTTGGGTTCATCATCAGCGGCTGCATGGCTGGCGCGAAGCGCTGGCGACATCTGTTGTGGGTTGGTTTTGGCGTTTGGCTGGCGGTTTTGATCAACGTGTTTGCCTTCGGTTTTGGGATCAAGCAATGGTTGCTGAGCGTCTTCGCCGTGGCGATCATGATGGGATTGGGCGGCTGGTTGTCGTATTTCTTCCCGAAGAATTAATCTAACGGAAAGTCGCCCTGCTCTTTCGGAGGACTCATGAAGTTCGACACGCTACGCGGCCTGCTTGAGATCTTCAACTTTTCCGATGCGGATGATGGCGAGCCGCGTGATGGAATCTGCAACGCCTTTCTCGTTCACTCCGCTGGGGACTTCAATAAAATTGCGGGTCACTATGACCATCTCCGGGTGAAGCACATCGTGATGAGTTCCATCGCTCATGTGGAAACGCAACGGCTGGAATGGCGTTTGGGTCAGCAGCTTTCTGATTTCTTCCGCGTTGAACATTTGGGAAGCATATCATTTATTGCCACTGATTCAATGCATCTTATCAGCATCAGCGACGCGCGGGACTTCGCACCAGCGCCAGAATTCAAAAGCGGTCTTCACCATTTTTTGCAAGTCGTCGATGTTGCTCGGCTTGACGAGATAAGCATTGGCGCCCATTTCGTAGGCGCGGTTGATTTCCTTGTCCATCCTGGACGAGGTCAGGATGATGATGGGAATGCCGGCCGTTTCGGGATGGTTGCGCAACCATTCCAGGATTTCGAATCCGCCCATGCGCGGCATCTTAAGATCGGTGAACACCGCGTTTGGAAAAGGGAATTTGGAGCGGTCGGCGTATTTTCCTTTCGCGCAAACATAATCCATCGCTTCAAAGCCGCTGGAGACGACCTGGACTGAATTTTCCATCCCTTCGCGTTTCAATGCCGTTTTCAAAATGAGCGCGTCGTCAAAGTCGTCCTCAACGATGAGAACTGTGTAGGAATCGACCATGGATAACCGTTGCACATGGAGCAAACCCGTTCAACAGACGCGGCAAAAAGAAAGCAAGAATAAAGGCCGATGATTCTTGGCGATCAAAGGAAGTTGCAAAAAGCACGGAGTTGCTGCGGCGATTGCAAAACGCGGCATGTGACCAGCGATAAAAATCGCAAAGAAGCCTTAAGAAGCCGTTGGAGCGGTTGGAGCCGTTTTGGCGAGTCGTCCGCGCAAGATGTACACCATCGCCTTGACGGCGAGTTCCATGAAGAGAAACGGCTTGGCAATCAGATCGTTTCCGCCGCTCATGGTGGAGTTGGCGCGGCTTTCAAAATCGGTGAGCCCGGTGACGAACACCACGGGAGTAGTTTTATTTCGCACAAAGGTGCGCAGCTTGGTGCAAAGTTCAAACCCGTTCATTCCCGGCATGTCCACATCGAGAAAGACGAGGTCATATGTGTTTTCGGCAAGCATGTTCAGCGCGGTTTGGGGATTCTCAATCGCGGTGGAAGACAGCTTGGCTTTTTCCAGGGCGTAAGTGATGGCGCGGCGCGAAATGGCTTCGTCGTCCACCACGAGGATATTGGGCTTGGGTTGCTGCTGGGCGGGCTGCGGTTGCGATTTCATGAGCCGGTCAAAAAGCACACCGATGAAGTCAACAGTCATGGCCAGCGTTCGAAGCGTGGACGGCGTGAGGTTTTTTGGCTTGTCACCAAGCTCCTTGAGAAAAGCTTCCATCGCGTCGGCCAATTGCGCGATGTCATCCTCGCCTGCAATGGCAGCGTTGCCGGTCAACGTGTGGATCAGGCGGTACAAAAGATCGAGACTATTTGCGCGGTCGGCTTCGTTCGAACACTTTGCCATGGTTTGCAGATGGACGCGGCTGGCGGCGAGCACCGCGGGCAAGCCCTCGAGGAAAGATTTGCGCAATTGGGCAAGGAATTCCGCGTCAGCATCGGAAAGCGGCGGCTCGGGCGCAGTTTTCGTTTTGCCATCAGCATCCGTTTTGTCTGCGGAATCGGTCGGCTGGATGCCTAGGCTGCGCACAACATCAATGACCTGCTTGGGCGTGCAATTGGCCTTGGAGAGGCACTTGGTCGCGCCGGCTTTCCAGGCTTGTTGCACCATGTTGCTCAGGTAGGTATTTGAAAAAACGATTACGGGAAGTTGCTTCAGGGTCTCGTTGGCGCGGATTTTGGTCAACAGCTCCAGCCCGGACATTGCCGGCAGCATGAGGTCCAGGATGATGAGATCAGGCTTGAAGGTATTGATCGCGTTGAACCCGGCCTCGCCATCGTAGGCGGTCTCGACCTCGTAATGCTCAACGGAAAATTTGTTCCGGTAGATGTTGGCCACCACCTGGTCGTCTTCGATGATGAGGATCTTGTTCATGTCACGCTGTTACATCTGGGCAAGCTGGGCTCGCAGTCCCGGCTTCTTGAGATAATCATTCAAAAATTCCTTGATGCGTTCGAATTCACGATACGCGTTGGCGGCCAATTCTGGCGCATTGGGTTGAAGGCCGTCATAAGCTTGGCGTTCAAGTTCGCGCAAAATAACAGTAATCGCCACCATGCCGCAGGTGGAACTGGCCCCGGCACAACTATGCGCGACGCGCTTTACTTCCTCCGCATTGCGCGCTTCAACGCCCGCTTTGAGTTGCGCAAGTTGGTTCGTTGTTTGCTGCAGATAAAGCTCGACCAATTCGATCAGATTGTCCCGGTCGCCATTCGCGAAATCGAGCAACCGCTCGACATCCACGCAAACAGATGCGGCGTCCAAATCCGTTTCATCGTTCTTTTCGGTTTCGGAAGAAGCAGACGTCCGCGCGCCCCAGAGTTCCAAAACTTTCCGGATGTCTTCTGGACGGACGGGTTTGGCAAGATAATCGTCCATGCCAGCCCCAAGACATTTTTCGCGGTCACCCTGCATCGCGTTGGCGGTCATCGCGACAATCGCGATTTTGGGCGGGAAATTGCCGGAGTTTTGTTTTTCGCGAATTTTTTTTGTGGCTTCGAGTCCGTCCATCTCCGGCATCTGGACATCCATGAAAATGATGTCGTAGGGCTGCTTTTCCAGCGCGACCAGGCATTCGAGGCCATTATTTGCGACATCAGCCTTGTAGCCCATTTGTTGAAGCAAGCGCAACGCGACCTTTTGATTGATGAGATTGTCATCGCACAGCAGCACGCGCAATGGCAGTCGATTGGCGAGGGAGGGATCCAGTTTCGCCGGCGCAGACTTCCTCACCGCGGGTTTTGCGCCGGAAATCACGCGCACCAGCACTTCCTGCAATTGGGCCGGCTTAATGGGCTTTGTCAGGCAACTCGCAAAAGCGACCTTCGCAAATTCAGGATTATCCGGACGGATACCCATTGAGGTCAACAGCACCAGCGGCAGCATCAACGCGCCCGGCAATTGGCGGATTTCCTTTGCGAGCATGAGCCCGTCCATGTCGGGCATTTGCATGTCGAGGATGGCGATGTCGAACATCTCGCCGCTTTGAAGCCATTCCAGCGCCTGACGGCCACTCTGCGCGCAACGCGCAATCATGCCCCATTTGTTCGCCTGCAAGCTGAGGATGCGGCGATTGGTCGGGTTGTCATCGACAATCAACAATTTCAAATCGGCCAATTGCGGCAAGGGATCTTGCGACAAGACGCGGACAGCCGCCGGGCCCGGCTGGAAGGGTAGAACAAAATGGAACGTCGAACCTTTTTGCGGAACGCTCTCGACCCACATGCGTCCGCCCATCAGGTCCACCAACCTTTTGCTGATGGCAAGTCCAAGACCCGTGCCGCCGTATTGACGGGTCGTGGAAGCATCGGCCTGGCTGAATGATTTGAAAAGCCGGTCCAGCCGCGACGGCGGAATGCCGATGCCGGTGTCCTGCACGGAAAATTGCAATTGCCATGGCTCCGAGCCAATGAGAGACGTGCTGGACGGAGATGTTGTTGGCGCATTCTTCGAAAGGGCAGGACGTGATTCCGCGCGCACCTGGACGATCACTTAGCCGTTCGTTGTGAACTTGATGCCGTTGCTGAGCAAATTTACCAGGACCTGCCGCAGGCGGGTGACATCGCCTGTGACGTGCGTGGGAATGTCGTCTTCAAGTTGATAGGCGATTTCCAAACCTTTCTCGGCGGCCTTGGCTGCAAGAAGGTCGAGCGCTTCCTCAACGCACGACCGTAATTCGAACGGCCGGTTCTCCAACTCAAGCTTGCCCGATTCGATTTTTGAAAAATCCAGAATGTCGTTGATGATGGTCAGCAACGATTCACTGCTCGAATAAATCGTCTCGATGTAACTACGCTGTTCGTTGCTGAGGGATGTTTCGAGCAAAAGGCCTGTCATCGCGATGACGCCATTCATCGGAGTGCGGATTTCGTGGCTCATGTTTGCGAGGAATTCCGCCTTCGCGCGGCCGGCTGTTTCCGCGGCGATGCGCGCGGCTTCGAGATCGCGATTGGTCTGCGTCAATTGGTCCTGGAGATG
>DASRBR010000035.1:0-6946 GCA_035653495.1 Verrucomicrobiia bacterium | reverse complement strand
GCGCCTGCCCATCCGTGAAGATGGCCTGTTCCGCGCGATGCAAGGACGGCTGGTCTATGAACCGGATGTGTCACAGGTGCGCGCCGATTTTCCCCAACTGCTCGCCAGCGGCGGATTGCATTCTCTGGTGATTGCGCCGTTGCTGGTCGAAAGCAAAGTGTTCGGAATTTTGATCGGCGCGCGGCGCGAAAGGGACAATTTCACCAGCGGTGAATGCGAATTTTTAAAACAGTTGTGTGAACACGTCGCCCTTGCTGCGCACCAGGCACAGTTGCACGACGCGCTGCAACAGGCTTTCGACGATTTGCGCCAGTCGCAGCAAACCATCCTCCAGCAGGAACGCCTCAGCGCGCTGGGCCAGATGGCCAGCGGCATCGCCCATGACATCAACAACGCGCTCTCCCCGGTCGCCCTTTACACCGAATCGCTGCTTGAAAATGAAGCCAACCTCAGCGCGCGCGCCCGTGAATATTTGTTGACCATCCAGCGCGCCGTCGAAGACGTCGGCGCCACGGTTGCGCGGTTGCGCGAATTTTACCGCCCGCGCGAGCCGCAACTCACGCTTGCGCCGCTGGAGATCAATCGTCTGGTGCAGCAGGTCCTCGACCTCACGCGCGCGCGTTGGAGCGACATGCCATTGCAGCAGGGAATTGTGATCAAGACGCAGATTGATTTGGCGCCGAACATTCCCAATATCATGGGCGCCGAAAACGAAATCCGCGAGGCGCTCACCAATCTGGTTTTCAATGCCGTGGACGCGATGCCGAACGGCGGAACGTTGACCCTGCGCACGCGGGTTGTTGAAAGCAGGGAAGGCCAAAATCCAACCCGCCTGGTCCAGGTGGAAGTTTCCGACACGGGCGTCGGCATGGACGAGGAAACGCGGCGTCGTTGTCTTGAACCATTTTTCACCACCAAGGGCGAGCGCGGCACAGGCCTTGGTTTGGCGATGGTTTATGGAGTCGTGCAACGGCATAGTGCCGACATCGAAATCGAAAGTGAGTTGGGCAAGGGAACTACGGTGCGGCTGACATTTGCCGCGCCGGCCAGCGTGCAAGTTCCGACCTCACGCGTCGCATATCCAATGCCTGAGCGAATGCGATTGCTCGTCGTGGATGACGACCCGATGTTGATCAAATCCCTGCGCGACACCTTGGAGGCGGACGGCCACAAGGTTACGCCAGCCACCAACGGGCAGGAAGGCATCTCAATTTTCCGCACCGCAATGGAAAAGGGCGAACCGTTCGACGCGGTCATCACGGATTTGGGAATGCCGTATGTGGACGGGCGCAAGGTCGCCAGCGCGGTCAAGTCCATGTCCGCTTTCACTCTGGTGATTCTTTTGACCGGCTGGGGCCAGCGACTGATGGCCGAAGGAACCGTGCCGCCCAACGTGGACCGCGTGTTGAGCAAGCCGCCCAAACTACGCGAATTGCGCGAAGCGCTGGCGCATCATTTGCCATCCGGAAGATAGTGAATAAATATATCTTAGAGCGTTATGCCATTTGAATCCGCATCCGCGCCCGCCAAAAACGCGGCACAACTTCTCATCGTGGATGATGAACCCAATCAGATGAAGGCGCTTTGTGACACGCTTCGCGACAACGGATTTGCCGCCACTGGTTTCACCACGGGGAAAGCTGCGCTGGCTGAACTGCGCACCCGCCGTTTCGACCTTGTCCTTACCGATTTGATGATGCCGGAAATGGATGGCATCGCCCTGCTCAAGGAAGCCAAGGAACTGGATCCCAATCTCGTCGGCATCATCATGACAGGCGAGGGAACGATTTCGACAGCGGTTGAAGCGATGAAAATCGGCGCCTTCGATTACATCCTCAAGCCGTTCCGCTTGAGTGTCATCATGCCGGTGCTCACGCGCGCGCTGGCGGTGCGCCGTTTGCGCATTGAAAACCAGTTGTTGGAAGAAGGCATCCGCAAGCGCACGGCCGAACTGGAATTGGCCAACAAGGAGCTGGAGGCATTCAGTTACTCGGTCTCGCACGATTTGCGCGCCCCATTGCGCCACATCAACGGCTATGTCGAAGCGTTGCACGAGGATTCTGATACGAAACTGAGCGAAAGTGGAAGACGTTTTCTCAACGCCATCGGCAAATCGGCCACATTGATGACCAAATTGATCGAAGACCTGCTTTCGTTTTCAAGGTTGGGCCGCGCGGAGATGCATCAGGACACGTTCAACATGGGCGAGCTTGTCCAGGAAGTGATTTCCGAAATGGCAACCGACATTCAAGGCAGAAACATCGAATGGAATGTCCAACCGCTGTCCACGATCCAGGGTGATCGCGCCTTGCTCAAGCAGGTTTGGGTTAACCTGCTGTCCAACGCGGTGAAATACACCCGCCCCCGCGCGCCCGCCCGCATCGGCGTCTTTGGGGAAAAAAAAGACGGTGAATGGATGTTTTGCGTGCGCGACAACGGCGTCGGGTTCGACATGCGCAGCAGCGAAAAATTATTCGGCGTGTTCCAGCGTCTGCACGATGCGAGTGAATTTGAGGGAACAGGCGTCGGCCTTGCGAATGTGCGCCGTATCATCATGCGCCACGGCGGCCGGACCTGGGCCGAAAGCAAGTTGAATGAAGGGACGACTCTCTACTTCACACTACCCATTCAGGCGCAACCCGCGGGCTGATTTTACTTAGGAGCTTTTAAGGAATTGAAAAAATTACAGATGAATATGTTTGAAGGCTGGCCACCCCGTCCCTCCCATGAACCTGGGTTAAACGCATCGGTTGGCAGGGTATGGACGATACTCAGAGAACGTTCAAAACGCAAACTCCCTCTCTTCCGCGCAGCGGAGGAGAGGGCTGGGGAGAGGAGGCGCTGATTGTGAATAACCGCGATTTTATTGGATTCCAATTTAAGAGCCCCTCTCTCCGGCTCTCTCCCCGCAAAAACTTTTGCGGGGAGAGAGGGCTCAAAGCGCGCCGGGTTGGATAATGCGATAGAGCGTCCTGTCCCGATCATCGGTTTAATTCACGAATTTTCGCGGGGAAATCAGGGTGAGGGTGAGCGTAAATTCAATCTAGCCTTTCGCTTCCTGGGAAAGCATTCCTCTGAACTGGACAAACACCATTCATTCCACCGTCGGTTCCTGTCCTGGCAGCCAGAGGCCGACCGGATTATCCACGCGCCCGGGCGGACGCACACCCGGACCGTTTTTTGTCTTGCCCAAATCTTTATCCATCTTGTCAGCCAATTTCTCCAGCCGTTTGACCACGTCCGGATGCTTCGCAGCGACATCCGTTTTCTCGCCGATTTCCTCGTCCAAATTATAAAGAATCGGCGTGAACTTTTTGCCCGGCTTTTCCTCGCCCTGGCGCGGAACGATGGCCAGTTTCCACGGCCCGGAACGCACCGCCTGCAAACGGTTCCCGGTGAAATAATAAAATGCCTCATGCGGCGATTCCTTTGTCTTTCCGAACAACATGGGCGAAATATCCCTGCCATCAATTTTGTTGTCCGCCGGCACTGTTCCGCCCGCGAGCTTCACAAACGTCGGGAGAAAATCGAAGTTCGCCGCGACCGCATCGCAGGCGCTGTCCGGCTGGATTTTTCCCGGCCACCAGGCGATGGTCGGCTCGCGTTCACCGCCTTCATAAGTGCTCATCTTGCCGCCGCGCAACGGCCCCGCCGAGCCGGCGTTCGTGCCTTTCGCGAGCCACGGCCCGTTGTCACTCGTGAAAAACACCAGCGTGTTGTCAGAAAGCCCAAGCTCGTGCAACGTGTCCAGCACGCGACCCACGCTCCAATCCACTTCCTCCACCCAATCGGTGTAAAGATTGCCCGATTTGCCGCGGAATTTGTCGCCCGGATGCAGCGGCACATGGACAGCCGTGTGCGCGAAATAAAGGAAGAACGGGTTGTTCTTGTTCTCGCGAATGAAGTTCAGCGCCTCCTCCGTGTAACGCGACGTGATCAATTCCTGCCCGCGCGCGTCCAAAGTTTCGATGATATTGCCATCGCGGATCAACGGCAACGGCGGACGCGATTTGCGGTTCAGCTTGATCCCGCGGTCCTTCGCCTCCTGCGGCCCCATGTCGTTGGAATAGGGAAGGCCGAAATAGTGATCAAAACCGTGATGTGTCGGCAGAAACTCTTGCTGATCACCCAAGTGCCACTTGCCAACAATCATCGTCGCATAACCCTGTTTGCGCAGCAGTTCGGCAATGGTGTGTTCGGACGAATTGATGCCGATGGCGCTGACTGGCATCAACACATCCGGCAAGGAAACGCGTTTGGCGTAGCAGCCGGTGATGATCTGCGCGCGCGATGGCGTGCAAACCGGCGCAGCGTAAAAGCTCGTCAACTTCATCCCTTCGCGCGCCATGCGGTCAAGGTTGGGCGTATGGTTCGTCTTCGAGCCGAACGGCGCGATGTCGCCGTAGCCCAGATCGTCGGCAAGGATGATGATGAAATTGGGATGCGACGCATCGGCTGCCTTCGCTTTTGCAGCGGAGAAACAAAAGACGATCGCCAAAGCAACCGCCAACGTTCGGGTGATTGAGACTGTTCCGAGCAGAGTGAGAAAACTGTCTTTTAGGTTCATGAGCAAGCAAAGCTGGTTGAGGCGGTAAATTGCGTCCGAAACGGCGCCGCTTTCAAGCCTGAAAAAGGGAAGGGTGGAGCATCTCGCTCAGACCTGCTTTATAATATCTATTGACATAGTAGAGATTATCATGTAAACATATGTGCATGCAACTATTTAATAGGGTTTTGATTGGGCTTTTTGCGCTTACGGCGTTAGTAGCACAAGGCAAAGATTACACGCTCCTAAACGTTTCCTACGACGCCACCCGTCAGTTTTACAAGGAATACGACGCCGCGTTTGCGCAATATTGGAAGGCGAAAACCGGCAATAACGTCACCATCAACCAGTCCCACGGCGGTTCGGGCAAACAAGCGCGCGCTGTGCTCGATGGCTTGGATGGCGATGTCGTCACGCTTGCGCTCGCTTATGATATCGACACGCTCGCGCTCAAAGGTCACTTCCTCCCGACCAACTGGCAGCAGCGTTTGCCCGACAACAGTTGCCCCTACACCTCGACGATTGTTTTTCTCGTTCACAAAGGAAATCCCAAAGGCATCAAGGATTGGGACGATCTCGCCAGGCCCGGTATTTCCGTCATCACGCCCGATCCGAAAAGTTCCGGCGGCGCGCGCTGGAATTATCTTGCCGCGTATGGTTACGAACTCAAACGCACCGGCGGAGACCATTCCAAGGCGCGGGAATTTCTCAAGGCCATTTTCAAAAATGTCGCCGTGCTGGACACTGGCGCGCGCGCGGCGACCACCACGTTCGTCCAGCGCGGCATCGGTGATGTCCTCATCGCATGGGAAAACGAAGCGCTGGGCACGCTCCCCGAGGGTGGCAAGGACAAGTTCGAAATCGTCGTCCCATCCATCAGCATTCTGGCCGAGCCGCCGGTTGCGGTGCTGAACCATTTTGCCCGGCACCACGGGAACGAAGAAGTCGCGAAGGCATACCTCGAATATCTCTATTCGCCTGAAGGCCAGGAAATCGCCGCGCGCAATTTCTTCCGCCCGCGCCTTCCGGCTGTCGCCCAGAAACACGCCGGCGAATTTCCTCAAGTCAAATTGTTCACCATCAAGGAAATGTTTGGCAGTTGGGAGGAGGCGCAAAAGGCGCACTTCGCCAACGGCGGAACGTTCGACCAAATTTCCGGTGCGATTGGGAAATGAGAGTAGGCGCGCACTGCGGCGGGCAACGGAGTGCCCGTCCTACCTGCCTGCGACTGATTTCAATCGCGGAACATTTAGAGTGAGAACAAAAAAATTCAACCCGCTGCCGGGCTTCGGGCTGACGATGGGCTACACGCTGCTTTATCTCAGCGTGCTGGTGCTCATTCCCGTGGCCGGGCTGTTCCTGAAAGCCTTCCAGCTTTCCTGGACTGAATTTTGGAAGCTCATCAGCGCTCCCGAAGCCGTCGCGGCCTACAAGCTCACGTTTATTGGCTCGCTGATTGCCGCGGCGGCCAATGCCATCTTCGGCTCGTTGCTCGCCTGGATTCTCGTGCGCTACCGTTTTTTTGGCCGTCGCTTCATCGATGCGCTCGTGGATTTTCCTTTCGCGTTGCCCACCGCCGTTGCTGGTCTGACGCTCTGCAGCCTCTTCGCCGCGGACGGCTGGCTCGGGCGTTTCCTCGCGCCGCTCGGCATCAAGGCCGTTTACACGCCGCTCGCCGTCGTCATCGCGCTGACGTTTGTTGGCCTGCCCTTCGTCGTCCGCACGTTGCAGCCCGTTCTGCAAAATTTGGAACAGGAAGTCGAGGAAGCTGCCGCAACGCTCGGCGCCAGCCGCCTGCGCACCTTTGTGCAAATCATCGTCCCGACACTTCTGCCGACGATCCTTACCGGTTTCGCGTTGTCGTTCGCGCGCGCGGTCGGTGAATACGGCTCCGTCACCTTCGTTTCGGCCAATCTGCCGTTCAAGACACAAATCGTTCCCGCGCTCATCGTGCATCAACTCGACCAGCATGAGATCGAAGCCGCGACCGCCATTGCCGCCGTCATGCTGGCTGCCTCCTTCTTTGTGCTCATCATCATCAACTGGCTCGAACTCTGGTCCGGCAGATTTAATAAATGAAATATCTTTGGATGAACTTGGAAACCAAAATTCAAACGTGAATTGTGTTATTGGATAGGATTGCAACAGCGATAGTAATTGGGGAGCGCGACCGTCCCGGTTGCCGCACCCGGCGTCTCGCCGGGTGCTTCCTGCTTCTTCGCCGTTCGGCGAGACGCCGAACGGAGCACGCCAGAGGCGTGCGCTCCCCAAAATGCAATCCTCGTTCCATTTCTTTCCAGGTTGGCAGCGAATTACTTCGTTAAAGAAACCTTAAACTTTAAACTCAAAACTTTTTCATGGCCGGCGCAGCCAAATCCAATCTTGCCAAACGCCAATTGC
>DASRBR010000034.1:0-2594 GCA_035653495.1 Verrucomicrobiia bacterium | reverse complement strand
AATGTGGTGAAGGCCACGTTGCGCGCGTTGTTGCAATTGCGTTTGCGCGAGGACATTTACCGCAGCCGCGGGATTGTCATCAAAAAGCCGGAACCTCCTGCCGCACCTGAAGTCACGGCGGTAACAGCTTAATTTTATGCGTTTACATGATTTGAAATACCGTCCGGGAGCGCGTCATCGCAAGAAGCGCATTGGCCAGGGCGAATCCAGCGGCCACGGCAAGACCAGCGGTCGTGGTGGAAAAGGCCAGACGGCGCGTTCGGGCAGTTCCATCCGCATTGGATTTGAAGGCGGCCAGATGCCGTTGATCCGCCGCATTCCCAAGCGCGGGTTCAACAATGCCCGCCACACGGTGGATTACATCCCGGTGAATCTCGATGCTTTAAACCGTTTCAAAGACGGCGAAAAGGTGGACGAAGCGGTGTTGCGCAACGCCGGCCTTGCCAATGGCAGCCTCCCACGCATCAAGATCCTCGGCACGGGAGAATTGACCCGCAAATTGAATGTCAGCGCGCACGCGTTCAGCGCCTCAGCCCGTTCAAAAATCGAAGCAAAGGGCGGAACGTGCGAAATCATCAATCAGAAGCCAGCTCAAACAACCAATGCCTAGACTTACATTGCATCACCATTGATTCATGCTTGCTTCCATCATCAACACGTTCAGTAACTGCTTCAAAATTCCGGAGCTGAAGTCCCGCATTGGGTTTACGTTTCTGCTGCTGGGGATTTGCCGGTTGGCTGCGTACATCCGCCTCCCGAGCATCAACGCGGCGGCTTTGTCGGGCTATCTGGCGAGTCATGCGGCTGGAACTGGCGGTTTGTTGAACATGTACAGCCTTTTCACCGGTGGCGCATTGGAGAATTGCGCTGTAGGCGCCTTGGGCATCATGCCGTACATCAGTGCGCAGATCGTCATGCAATTGCTCACCGCGGTGGTGCCGAGCTTGAGCAAACTGGCGCGTGAAGACAACGGACGCGTCAAAATCATAAAGTACACCCGCTATCTCACCATTTTGATTTGTATTGGACAGGGCGCATTCATGGCCAAGACATGGGAAAATCCGTCAACCATTTTCAGCGGCTGGGACACCAATCTTATCGGCAATCTGGTGGTTGCTGACAATATTTGGTGGTACCGGATTGAGACGGTGCTGCTCCTGACCACTGGCTGTTTGTTATTGATGTGGCTGGGTGAACAGATCACTGAACGGGGCATTGGAAACGGCATTTCACTCATCATCACGATTGGCATCCTCGCGCGGTTGCCCGCCGCATTCCAAGGATTGGTTGATACCTATTTTACAACGGGCGGCAAGGGCAACTTTGGGAATGGAATCGTGCTGGTCGCGCTCCTCGTGGCGGTGGTGGCGGGAACGATTGCGGTGTACCAAGCCCAAAGAAAAATTCCCGTCCAATATGCGCAGCGTCGAATCGGGCAGAAGGTCTATTCCGGCGGCACATCGTTCCTTCCGTTGCGCCTGAGTTTTGCGGGCGTCATGCCAATCATTTTTGCCCAGGCGATCTTGATGGTGCCACAGCAAGTCTTTCAATACATAGGCGCCAACTTTCCAAGTTTTCATTTCTTGATGAGCTTTTCCGGCGCGCTTTCTTATGGCGCACCGACGTATCTTATCATTTACACGCTGATGATCCTTTTCTTCTCATATTTCTGGACTGCAACGCAGTTCAATGAATTGCAGATATCCGACGACCTGAAGAAGAACGGTGGTTACATTCCCGGCGTGCGTCCGGGCGTTGCGACCAGCAATTTTCTGCACACTGCCATGGCTCGCATCACCTTGGCAGGCGCGATCTTTTTGACGGTCATTGCCGTGGTGCCAATCATTCTGACCACGCACATGCAAATCCCTCCGACGGTCAGCAATTTTTTTGGCGGCACAAGCCTTTTGATCATTGTCGGCGTGTTGCTGGATACGATGCGTCAGATGGAATCGCACCTGATGATGCGCCATTACGACGGCTTCCTGAGAGGCGGTCGTGGCGGTGGTTCACGGTTGCGTGGCAGATTTTGACCATTGGCTGAATTAGCTTAGATTAAGTCCCTTGTCGCAAGCCGACTTAAAATGATTGTTTTAAAAAATGAACGGGACTTGGAAGCGATGCGGCCTGCGGGAATGGTGGCGGGGACGGTTCTGGATGAGGTCGCGGCCTTTGTGAAACCGGGCGTGACGACGAAGGACATTGATATGTTCGCGGCGTCGCGCATCAAGCATCACGGCGCCAAGAGCGCGTTTTTGGGTTATCGCAAATATCCGTGTAATATTTGCATTTCGGTGAACGAACAGGTCGTTCATGGGCTG
This sequence comes from Verrucomicrobiia bacterium, assembly GCA_035653495.1. GTDB lineage: Bacteria > Verrucomicrobiota > Verrucomicrobiia > Limisphaerales > Pedosphaeraceae > DATAUW01. The sequence continues at coordinate 273 of DASRBR010000034.1, read as the reverse complement.
GCGAATCAGCGCCGCGTGGAATTTGGTGATATTGTAAGTCTCGATGTCGGTGTGGTTTACAACCGGTTCATCGGGGACACAGCCCGGACGGTCGCGGTGGGCGGTTGCAGCGTCGCCGCGCAACGGTTGATGGACGTGACGGAAAAGGCTTTGTACGAAGGGATTGCGCAGGCAATTCCGGGAAACCGCGTCACGGACATCTCCCGCGCCATCCAGAACTATGTGGAAGGCAACGGGTTTAGCGTGGTTCGCGAATTTGTTGGGCACGGAGTC
>DASRBR010000033.1:0-5758 GCA_035653495.1 Verrucomicrobiia bacterium | reverse complement strand
TCAAATCGGAATCATAACCTGCGCGCAGCAATGTGTGGATGATTTGTGCCCAGTTGGCCTGGCCCAAGCCGGGCATGCGATGTTCCGCAACGCCTTCATGGCAAATGCCGTACATTTCCAGAAGCGGGCGGTTGATGAACGCGTCCTTCGCATGCACATGAAAAATGCGCGGGCCGAACAAATGGAGGTTTGTGACCGGGTCGATGAACTGGCAAATCAGATGGCTCGGGTCCCATTCGATGCCGATGTTTTCGCATTTCGTTTCGTTGAACAACCGCTCCCACATGGCCGGTTGCGAGAGCATGTTGAATCCCATGATGGGCAGGTGATACACGCTCATCGGGCAATGCTCGAAGGCGATGCGCACGCCCTTGTCCGCCGCGATGCGCGCCAGCGGTTCCCAAAATTCCAGCAACTGCGGAAAAAATTCGTCGAACGGCTTGTAAACCGGATTATCTCCGCGGGGATTGACCGTCAATTCAATGACCGCGCCGGGAAAACCGCTCACCGTTTTCACGCCGATGTGCGCGGCGACTTCGATGGCTCGCAAAAACGTTTCGCGCGCGTAATCCATTTGCTTCGGGTCGAGCGGGTTTTTGTAAAGCGCGCCGATGGCCGAGATGCGGATGTCGCGCGATTTGGCTTCGGCGGCGAATTGCTCGGCAAAGGGACGCCAGTTGGATTCTCGCGGGCCGGCGGGGCTGGTGTCGAAGCGGTTCCATTGGATGCAGCCGAAACCGTTTTGCTGCGCCCAATCCAATCGCGCCACGTTGGCATCTGTCAAAAAACCGATTCGCATGGGAAGAAATGGAGTGGTGGAGTCATGGAGTAGTGGAGAACTGGGTAGAGCACTGCGAAATATAAACGAGCAGCGGACTTGTTTGATTGCTCGCCCTCACCCCGGCCTTTTCGCTTGATGAGAGATTTCGTCGAAAAAATTCGCGAATTGGACCCCTGAATGGACACAACGGCTCGATCGCATTGGCCAGCCCAGCGCGCTTTGAGCCCTCTCTCCCCGCAAAAGCTTTTGCGGGGAGAGAGCCGGAGAGAGGGGCTCGTTCTTTGGAATCCAATAAAATCGCGGCCATTCACAATGAGCGCCTCCTCTCCCCAGCCCTCTCCTCCGCTGCGCGGAAGAGAGGGAGTTTTGCGCTTTGGACGTTCTTTGACGATTCGTACATATCAATGCCAACCGATTCCTTTAGCAGGTTCATGGAGAGGGTGAGCGTATTTGTCGCCCGGCTCCCCTTTATTGTTGCGGTTGCAATCGCCGTTCTTTGAATTGCTCCAAACGCGGAAGAATATGCAAGCACTCTGTTTAACCAATAATGGCAAGACTGCTCTACCTCTCTTGGGGGAGAGGGTCGGGGTGAGGGCGAGTGTAAAATCAGATCTTTTCATTTGGGTTCGACTCGACCGCGCAATCCGGCCATGTCCATCAATTTGGCGGTTTCGCGATAGGCTTCTTCGACCCATTCGACGATTTTTTTGGGATCAGGCGCGTATTCGAGTTCGATGGAAACCACGCCGTCAATCTTCAATTCCTTGATGGCTTGCAGATACGGCATGAATTTCACCACACCGCGACCAGGCGGCAAATCCCCATGCACTTTGCCGTCGCAATCGCTCAAGTGGACATGGATGGCGCGGCCCTTGAGTTTTTTGAGCTCGTTCGGGCTGGTGTCGGAAAGCACGAGATGGCTGATGTCAATGTTCGCTTTCACGCGCGGATGCTTGCATTCATCCACGAAGCGCACCATCTCGCGGACGTTGTTGAGCAGGCTGAGACGAAAGGGTTCGAGTTCGAGCGCGATGTCAATCTTGTGCCGGTCGGCATAATCGCCAAGTTCGCGGCAGGTTTCGACGCCCCATTTCCATTGCGCCTCGGCGGGGATGACTTCGCGTTGCCAGATGTATTCGCCGAGCACGAGCAAAATATTTTTCGCGCCCCAGACTTTGGCGAGATCGATGTAGCGTTTGCAGCGTTCAAGATGAAATGCGCGGACCGGCTCGTTGAAATCGATTAGGCCGACAGCAACCACCGGCAACGAAATGATGGGCAAACCGAGCTTTTCGGTGGTGTTGGCGACGAGGATGATTTCCTTTTGCGAAATGCCCATCGCTTCGGTGTGGATGTCCACCGTGTCGAAGCCGATGCGCGCGATGTGTTTGAGGCCGGTCGCGGTGTCCACGCCAGCCTGATAGAACGCGCTGTTGATGATGCCGAGTCGCATGTCTAAAAATACCCAAAGACCCAATTACCCCAATTACCCAGGGAAAGCTCAAGAACGAAAACGCCAAATAGGTGGAATGAAGGAAAATGTGATCTTCGGCGTTCGATGTTGGGCGTCCGATGTTTCATTGCTTTGGGTTCATTTGCGCGGCGATTGAAATTTTTTTCCGATATCCCGGAATATCGCGGAATATCGCGGTCAAAGTGCAACCAGGTGAAACAAGCCGAAACAAAAGTGAAACGCTCCTCGCGACCAAAATTTTCCCGTAAGTGAAACAAGGTGAAACAAGATGAAACGAGGTGAAACACCCCGTCAGTTTTTGCGTGAAAATCACACCAACTGCCCGCTTTGCTTGGTGTCCGTGCTTTAGCACGTTAGAAGACCGCACACTGAAGCGTGGACACTGAACTGTACGCGGGTTCTCGTCATCGTCGTCAACATGACGCAATTTATCGTGCATAATAAATGTTTGGTGTCCATGCTTTAGCATGTCCGAAGAAAGCCTAAAGCGTGGACACCGAACGTAGAGCGCGCAATTGGTTGTTTCGCGTGCGGGAATCAAGTCGCGGTAATAGCCGCTGGCTCGTCTTCATCCCGGCGAATGACTTGTTTTTGCCGGGCAGTCGCGAAGTTTGTGAATGGAATTGTGGTAGCCGAAGCTATCCGAAGTCTTGGTTAGTTTTCATTGGGTTGACATTTTTTAGATTTGTAAGGAGCAAATGGCGGGTTAAAGCACGTCGCTCTCAGGGGCGGTTGCGGGGAGTATCTGAACCGCGCACCTGACGGTTTTGAGATTAGCACAAGGATGATTTGTGTCAACTAAAAAATATCAGAAATTCACAGAATGACGATTTTGCCCCTTGACGGGGCTTTGAAAATAATTAGCTTGTCGTTACTACATAGAGGCCGCGTCTACGGCGCTTGCGACGGTGCTTTGAATGTCCCTGGCAGTTTATTCGGTCAGCCCCGTCAGGGCGGCATCTATGTAGAAACGGCTCAAAACATGCAAACAAGCCCCGTCAGGGGCGAAATACTCTGCTATGCCTAAGAAAAACTGAGATGCGCCCTTCCCAGAACGAACAATTCTCTTCGCCGGAAGATTAACTCCTCTTTTTTACGGTGACATCCGTTTTTATCGAATTGGCGATGAAACATTGTTCGTGCGCGAGATGATGCAGATGTTCTTCATCGGCGGGCGAGGGGACCTTGTCGCCGCTGTAGGTGATCTCAGGATTCAGCTCGATTGAACTCACCCAGGGAACGCCTTTCTCATTTTTTGTCATGTGCCCGACCGCGTGGTCGCGATAGGCGTCCACCTGAAAGCGTTGTTTGCCCGCCAGATAAATGAACGTCAGCATGTGACAACTCGAAACCGAAGCCACAAACGCTTCTTCCGGGTCCACATTGGCCGGGTTCGCGTAAGGAACCGGCACAACCGATGGCGATGCCGAAGCACGCACCGTGAGCCCGCCATCGAATGTCCATGTATGTTCGCGCGAATATTTTCCGCTGAGAAAATCCGCGTTCCCGCGCTGCCAATCGATTGTCGCCTTGTGTTCTGACATGGTTACCTTTCAAAATTCTTTGTCATCCGCACGACTGGCAAAATGAGATTGCCCGCCATCGGGATATCGTAACGTTCAACTACTTTGTATCCGAACGAGGCGTAAAGCAATTCGCCGGTGAGCGTGGCGGAAATTTCGACCGCGCGAAAACCCGCTGCCAAAATTGCCTCTTCGCATGCCTTCATGATGCTTCGCCCAATGCCGCGCCGCGCCCAATCGGGATGAATAAAGAATGCGCGCACACGCGCCTTGTCGCGCTTGGGGTCGAGTTCCGGGTCGGGCTCCGTTCGCATGCTGTCCGCGCCGTAAAGGGAGCGCCGTTTGCTCCAGCCGCCGCAGCCTAGAAGTTTTCCGTCCTGCTCGACCACAAAATAGGTCCCATCGCGGATGAGTTGGCGATCAACACCAAAAATCGTTCCGATTGCGGCCTTCATCTGCGCCTTGGAATAATGCGCCGCCTGCAAACCGCGCACCGACAGCGGAATGAGCGCTTCGATGGCGGGGATATCTTTTTCGAGCGCGAGGCGCGGTTGCCAGCCCATGTTGTTCGAAAACAGCTCCATGAATTAGATTCCGTCAATTAAATATTCACGACTGAATTGAGTCAATCGGACTCGCCAGAAATTGCTGAAAGCGCAACTGCAGGAACGACTCGCCGAAGAAGTGCGCAAACCGGCGAAGGCTTAATGAAAATCGGGGTCGCGGCGAATGATGTTTCTCGCCTGCGGGCGGCGCGGCAGACCCGGCCGGTTTGCCGGAGGTTCCTTGAGCAACCACCGGTCAGGCCAATAATTTATCAGCCCTTTCAATTCAGCCGGTTTGAGCGGTTTGTACATAAACGAGTGCGCGCTCAGGGAATAGGCGTCGCGCAATTGGTTGGATTGTGCAATTCCGGTAAGAACGATCGTGAGCAGATTGAAGCGCTCACGTTTGGTGTTGAGCCAGTTCAGGACAAACCAGCCATCGGCCCGCGGCATGATCAAATCGAGGAACAAAATACCCGGCTCTGGAAAGCGTTCCCTATCCGCGTAGAAACCTTCGCCGGCGATGTAGGCAATTGCCTGGTACCCGTCCGTGGCCACATGAACGGGATTAAAAACACCCACCGCTTTCAAAACGCGTTTGAAATGAAAGGCGTCGAAAGGTGAATCCTCCGCCAGCAAAATCAAGTCCGGCATGGTTCGCGTATTCGTATTATATGGAGCAGTCGGAGGCCACCTAGGTTCAACGCGTAGCAACTTTCACCTGCTTGAGCAAAAGCTAAGGCATGTTCTTTTCCATGGCAAATGACAGTTTGGCTGTTTTTTCCGGCATTCAAGCTGCGATGTCCACTGGTCCGCCGCGCCATGCCTGCCACGGTTCTGGGTTTAAAGGCGGTTTTTGCAATTATGTGGTTGACTCCCGCGGTGGGATTCGCCAGATAATCACGGGTTTTTTTCTTGGGCATCAGAATAGCTAAAGCACAAACCAGACCAATTTTTCTTGAGCTTTGGTTTCCGTTCTGGCATAAATCTTCACTGCATGGCTCAAGGCTTACATTTATCGCAGCGAATGACGCAGTCGCTGGTGTTGTCGCCGCAGATGCAGCAGTCGCTGGCATTGTTGCAGGCGCCGACACTGGAGTTGAAGGCGTTGGTCGAACAGGAATTACAGCAAAATCCCGTCCTGGAAGAGGCCCCCACGCCCGAGGTCGAGCAGGCTGAGAAGGACTCGAAACCCGACGACGGCGAAAACGACGCTCCCGAACCCGCCGATCCCGCCGAACCGCCCGCGGACGTCAACTACGACAGCGCCACGGAAAAGAACAATGGCGAGCCGGTGGATGATTTCATGGCGGAGTTCGAAAAGCTCGCCCAAATGGACCAGGATTGGCGCGACCATTTCGCCGCAACGAACATCCCGATGCGTCAATCCGCCGAGGACGAGGAAAAGCGGCAGTTCATGTTCGATTCCATCGTG
>DASRBR010000032.1:0-2951 GCA_035653495.1 Verrucomicrobiia bacterium | reverse complement strand
CTGCCGCGCGTTCGCCCAGTTCAAAGCGCGGGTCATCGAGCCAGAAGCTGCTTTCGTAAAGCGTATTCAAACGCAGCCGGACGCGCACATTTTGCATTTCATCCAGCGCTTCCAGCGGCTTGACCGAAACAAGCTCAAGCGATTCACCGCGGCCTTTTTCGAGGACCCAACGCAGCCGCACTTTGGCGCGGACGGGTGTTTGGATCATCACGTTGTGACCGCGCTCCGGAGTGAAACAAAGTTCATAAACCGGTTCGGCGCGAACGTTCTCGACGCGGATGACCTGCCGGCCGATGCGGCAATCGTTGATGGTCAGTTCAAAATCCTTTTCCAGCGTCAGCCGGTTTCCCTGTTGGACCGCCTTGCTGTATTCGCTTGGCGTGAAAAGCAAATTGCGCTGGTCATAAAATTCGCGCGCATTTCCTTGCAACGGGACAACGCCCCAGAAATAACGTCCCTTCATCTCGCCCGCCGTGTCTTCAATCGTCAAAAAGCGCGTGAGATGCGGGTTTTTCAGGCTGTCGAGATACAACGCCGCGCCAACGACGGTGCATGATTTGGCGTCCATGATGCGACCGCTTTCAGTGTCGCCCACGCCGAAGGAACCGAAGGGATACCAGCGGCCCGCCGGAAAATTGCGCGCATGGATGATCCGTTGCGGCAGGATGGGAAAAGCTTCCGTGATCAATTGGCGCAACTTGGGCAGTTCGGACGGCTTGCCGGTCACAATGACGAGATGGCAGCGGAAATGGGCAGCGACGCGTCCAAGCGATTTGCAAAACGCGCCGAAAACGTCCTCGATGCATTCGTCTATCTGTGCAGCGGGGATGCTCAACCGCACGCCCTTGAGCGGAAACACCTGGCCTTTCCATGCGCCGCCGTTGCGGCATTTCGCGCGGATGATCGCCGAGGCCATGTCATTGAGTTCCTTCACTGGCGTTTCGTAAATCGCGCCGAACTGTTCCAGGTCGAGCGGCTCGAGCCGGCCTTCGGGATTACCCTCCATGCCAACCATGCCCGAAAGAAGCTCGTTGACGAGCGGAATAAAAAGCAACCGCGTGATGCGCGCCAGCCGCGAATGTGCGAGCGGTTCGACCTGCGCGATCTCGTGATTGGACGGATCTTTGAGCAGGTTCAAGACCCAGGCTTTCGCTTCCGGGAAATTTTTATACTGTCCCTGGTCGCCAACTTTGATCCAGGCGGGCAGCAGGAGTTTTTCGATGATTTTTTTGACGAGTTCATCGCCGGCGGTCGAACGGCCGTCTTGAAACAAAAGATGCGGCTGCATCGAGCCGTGCGGCGCGCCTTGATAACGAATGACGGTCAAATCGGTCGTTCCGCCGCCGATATCAAGATTCATCACTACCACTTTGTCATCGGCATCGCCGTAAAGCTGGAACCATTCGTCCGGCTTGTTCATCAAGTTGCTGATGTCCGAATACATGATGGGCAACTGCGAGCAGATGGCTTCGTTGACATTCGCGTCCACGAGCACGGGACGCGCGCCGCCTTGCGTTACCGGCGCATGGCGGTCTGTGTCGAAATGGGTGACGGTGAAAAGATTGATGGCGCGACGCCATTGCGCGAGAAAACTTTCCTTCACCTCATGGTTCCACGCGGCGGGATACGTCACCATGATATGGCGCAAGCGCCGCGGCAGTTCCGCGTAGCCGGTTGAATCGAGATATTTGCGGCTGTTGATCTGCCGATAGGCCGCTTCGATCAGCGAAAGCGCGAACCAGCAAACCGAATCGCGCCGCGGATAACTGGGCGGCCGTTCGGGATAGCGCCGCAGAAAATCTTCGTCCTCCGGCGGATGTTCAATGTCCCAATCGTGCGATTCGGGGTCCATGTAAACGCGGACCATGCCGCCCAGTTCGGTGAGCATGTCGCCGCGTTTGTCGGGGTCGCTGGGATTTTTCACCTGCATCCAGAAAACACCGCCCTGGCTGCCGGTTTGCATGTCATCCCAAACATACCGTTTGGGCGAACTGAAATAATAACGGCCGCTCATCAAAGCGAGATCGGAAAGGCGCTTGGCGACGCCTTTGTTCGATTTGCCGCCGCCGACCATCGCGGGGGAAATCTCGATGAAGGAACGCGGCAGGTAACGCTGGCGGCGATACAACTTTTTGCCGGAGGCATCCTCGTAAGAGTCGTACATGTCGAACAATTGCGAGAAATTGAGGTTCGGTTCGAGCGCGGCGAAGGTGGTGCGATGCATGAGCAGCCAGGAAGGGATGATTTCGCAATCCTTGTCCACCTTGTCGTACTGAACTCCCGGCGGCGTGACACGAAGCACTTTTACCCGGCGCGAAAACGGCCATTGGTCCTTGTCCGGCGCGCCGCGCGTTTCGAGCAACAATGCCGCGGTGCGGGTGTTGCCAAGGTCCACCACCAAATCAACGTCTATCGGGTCGTTGCCCGCCGGCTTGGCGAAAACGACGTGCAAATCCACCGGCAATTCCCGGCCCTCCTTGTTCGGCAGCGAAAAAAGCGGCACAGCCCGCTCTTCGCCAAGATTTTCGGTGATTTGCGCGGCGTCGTCGGAAGCGTAAGGAAAAAGGAATTCGTCAGTTCCCTTTTTTTCGAGCTTGGAATCAATCTCCCACAAGAGCCCGTTGCGGGGAATGCTCATGTTCGTTTCAATGGCGATCTTGATGACCGGAACGGAAGTGGTCGTGCCGGACGACTGCCCGAGGTCCGTGGATTCGTCGTATTGATAACGTACCCACGGATAAGGGTCCCAGACCTGCCACGGGTCGTTGATATGCTTCATCACCAGCGTGTTCAACATGCCGGGATCGCGGTTGGGACAGAGCTTTTCGAGCTCTAATGTGAAGTATTGATGTCCGGTATTGGGAAAAACTTTAAGTTCGGTGGGCATCGGCACAGGGCAGTTGCATGGTGGCTTGCAGGTTCTGAACAGATGAACTGATTTGTGCGAATGC
>DASRBR010000031.1:0-2078 GCA_035653495.1 Verrucomicrobiia bacterium | reverse complement strand
CGCCGGCTGCGTCGCGAGCGCAAGCGCGCACTCTCCGGGTTTTACGACCTGGGCATCGCCAAAGCGTTCGACACCACCGCAACGCTCAATCCCATCCTCACGACCGTCGCCAACCAGTTCATGCGCGATCCGTCTGGATTTGTTGGCATCAAGCTTTTGCCGCCTTTCGCTTCGGCGATCCAGTCCGGCAAATACTACCTGTTCACGGCCGCTGAACTCGCGCAGGTGCCGAACCTTGCCGCTCGCGCGCCTGGATCGGCGTATCCTCGCCTGAAGCAATCGCTCAGCAACGATTCGTTTGCCTGCGAGGATTACGGCATTGAAGGGCCGGTCGCGGATGAAGACCGCAAGAAATATTCGACTTATTTCGACGCCGACCTTTCGACCACGCGCCGCCTCGTGGACACGATCCGCGTGAACCATGAGCAGCGCGTTTACAACCTGGTCACGACCGGTGGAACGCCTAGCGCCGCAGTCGCCGTTCCATGGAACGATGCCACAAGCAATCCGAAAGGCGACGTGGACGCCGCGCGTGAAGGCGTGCGCCAAAACATCGGCTTGCTGCCCAACCTGCTGATCATCACGCAGCCGATGTTGAACGCGCTCTCCATCCATCCAAAAATCCTCGACGTGTTCAAATACACCACGCCGGGCGTGCTGACCGAAGATCGCCTGGCCGCTTACTTCCAAATCCAGGAAGTGGCCATCGCCAAAAACGTGATCGCGACCAACAACGAAGGCCAGGCGTTCGTTCCGGCCGACATCTGGGGCAACAATGCCGTGGTTGCGCACGTCAACGACGCGCAGGACCTCTTGGTGCCGAACTTCGGCCGCACGTTCTACTGGACCGCGTTCACTTCCACAGTGGACATCAACACTGGCGGCACAGGCCCGGCCATGACTGCCGGTGGTGGTGGACCAGACCTGATGCAGGTCTTCAGCTACCGCGATGAAACCGTGAAGTCCGACATCCATCGGACGGAACATTACGTCGGGGAAAAACTCACAGCCGTGAACGCGGGATACGTCCTGCAAAATCCGCTTCGATAGTCAGCCGAACCAGCAACCATCAATGAACCCGCCGTTCGCGGGGTGACTAAGCGAACGGCTTTTTTGAAATCAACCAAAACTGAATATGAACAATTACCGCTCTTCGCGCAGGCAGGCATCGGCTTTCTCGCTGATCGAAATCCTGATCTGCATCGCCATCATCGCATTGCTCGCGTGCCTTCTTCTTCCGAAGAAAGTCCGCGCGCAAAACAACGGCACGCCCGGTTCGACTGTTTACCAGCCGAACTTTTACACCACGATCAGCAACTACACGGCCTATTCAATGCCGAGTAACAGCATGGTCTATTTCTGGCCGCCGACGAACCAGGTGATCACGATCCGCCAGAACCAGGGCGGTGGATGGATGCTGTCAATCACGAGCACCAACAGCATTGCCGGGAACTTTACTGTATGGTTCGACATCAACGACGGCGGCGGGACCAACCATTGGAACACCAATTCGCACTATCTATCATGGACGGTCGCGATCGTTCCAAACTCGACGGTTGTTTATTTTACGAACTTTAGCCGCGACGTGGTGAACAATGCGCGGATGATCTTCCCGAGCACGGTCAGCAACAACATCACATTCGGGAATCCGCTGATCAACTTCCTGGAAGAAACCCACGGCAATCAATAAGTCCGTTACATCGTTAAATCGTTACAACGTTACAAAACAAAGAACCGTCGAACCACTCTTATGAAAAAAGTGAACATCGGCCGCAATGTGATCATTGGCGGCCGCATCCTCAAAAAAGGCGAGACCCATGAAGTCTCGGACGAACATGCCGACATCCTCATCAAGGGCGAGCATGCCGTTGCTCACACGCCAGCGCCCGCGCCGGACAAGACCGAGACGGATGAAAAGCCGCCCGGCGACGACGGCAAGAAGAAGAAGTAAATCGAACCGCAGCATACCTCAACCACCAGGCGTTATGGCAAACGGCAAAGTCAAATGGTTCGATAACAAAAAGGGCTACGGCTTCATCACCCGCGCCGACAACAGCGACGACATCTTCGTCCACCAC
>DASRBR010000030.1:0-7934 GCA_035653495.1 Verrucomicrobiia bacterium | reverse complement strand
CTTCGGAAAAATACATTCACTCATTCCTCAGCGGTTTCGCCAAGGACGGTTATTGCTACGAGGGCATCGGTTATTGGAATTATGGCTTCGGGCATTTCATCGTCCTGACGGAGGAGATCCGCAAAGCCACGAAGGGCAGGGTGGATTTGTTTCTATTGCCGGAGGTGCAGTTGCCGGCGCAATTTGGCGATCGCGACGAAATCGTGAACGGAATTTATCCCTCGATTTCCGACGTGAATCCAGGCCAGAAACCCGACCCGCAATGGTTGCGCTACGTGAACGAGCGTTTTCAAATCGCGACGAAGCCCGGCTTAAAATACAAAAATTCCGTCCCCACGGGAAATCTTGCCGAGGCGGTCTTCGCGTTATTCGCAGAAAAACCGTGGCCGGTCGCAAAAACGATCGCGCACGGAAACGATTCTCCGTTGCGCACCTGGTTTAACGAAGGCGGCGTGCTCATAGCCCGTCCCGGGCCGGATGAGCCGGAGCCGTTCGCCGTCGTGATCAAGGGCGGCAGCAATGGCGAGAGTCACAACCATAACGACGTCGGCAGCTTTAGCGTGGTGCTGGGTCGCGCGATGATCATTTGCGATCCCGGTGCGGAAGTTTACACAAAGAGAACCTTCGGCACTCATCGTTATGACAGCGATGTGCTGAACTCTTTCGGCCATGCAGTGCCCATGGTGGCTGGACAATTACAGGCGACGGGAAGTTCGGCGCGGGCGGTCGTGTTGCGCTCGGATTTTACAGATGCCGAGGATGTGCTGGCGTTCGACCTGCGCTCGGCTTATCAAGTGCCGGGTTTAAAGAAACTGGAACGCACGTTTGATTATCGTCGCGGAGCGGACGCCGGATTGCGCGTGGAAGATGAAGTGGTGTTTGACAGCCCGGAGCAGTTCGAGTCAGCCTTGATCACCTGGGGCGATTGGCAGGAAGTTGCGACAAACGAATTTAAGATGACCGACGGCGGCGAGGAATTGCGCGTGAGCGTGGACACTGGCGGCGTGCCCTACACAATTCGCAAAACAATGATCAATGCAGACGTGCACACCCCAAGAAAGCCGTGGCATATCGGCATCGCTTTAAACCGGCCGGTGAAAGAGGCCAAAGTCACACTCACCATAAGGCCCATGCTTAAAAAAGATTAGGCAGAGCGGGCGAAGTGACGGCTTTTGCTAGGGCTCCTCTGAGTAGTTATTAATGACCTTTTCCCTGAGGGATTTGCTGACGAAAAGCGCGTCACCGTATCGTAACTGTCCATTGGTTGCCCGGTGCAGATCATAAACATCAAAAAGCGAGTAATCGAATTTGGAGAGAAACGACCATATCTCATGAAAAAGCGGCGCGCCTTCGTAATGCGGGACGAACCATATCTCCGTGAAGATCAACGAGACGTTGCCTGCTCTCAAAAGAGACTCCGCTCCGCGCAAGGCATTCAACTCGCCTCCTTGAATATCGAGTTTCAATAATTGAACATTCTGGACATTGTTGCTCCGCAAAAATTCGTCCAGGGCGGTCATTTCCACTTCAATCGTCCCTTTTGGCCCTGCAGTCTTGGAATAATATCTCCTGCCGGAAACCGTGCGCGGAAGGAGCGAATTGGTTGCATCAAACTCGTTGACGTGAAAAGTTGCGACCCCATTGCTGGCGGCTACTGCTTTTGGCACAACGTGGATTTTTGGATCCTCGTGAAATTGCTTTTGCAACTCGTCAATGCAGTCGGGAAATGCCTCGAAACAATAAATTTCAGCCCTTGGAAAGAGTGAACGATATTTTTTGGTGGTCTGACCCTTGTTTCCGCCGACATCGAGGATGGAAAAATCTGTTCGATCCAGATGCCCAAGCAACCGGCGTTGCGCTTCAAACGGGTCTGCCGGGAAAGAATTATCCTGATCGCACCGCAACTCCTCCTTCGGCTTCAACGTTTTTGCCCATCGTTTGAAAAAACCACCTGACGTCTGCTGTTCCATTAGAGCTGGAAAATATTCGCAGACGGATTACCGGACAAGGGAATACTGATTTCCCCGCGACGCAGATTGCCAAGGGCGAATTAATTGGTTTGAAGTAAACTCAGCCGATTAGCGCCAACGGCCGCGTCTCCAACGCCAATTTCCGCCGCGGCGACCTCGGTCCCAGTGTCCCGGCCTCCAGGCCATTCCCGGACGCGGAGGCCTTACCCACCGGCCACCTACCCAGACCCAACCACCATTCCAATTCCAATATCCCGGGGTCCAGACAAGTCCAGCACCCGGCGCGGGCGGAACTGGCGTCCAGGGCGTCATGGGCGGGGGTGGCGCCCAGCCCGGCGCTATTACTGTGGGCTGCGGCACAAATGGCGCTGGCGCAAAACGCGCTTGCACAGTCGCTGGCTCTGCGAGCCCCAGTGCGCACAAAACGGACAGAATCACCAAACAAATTCTTTTGGCTTTCATAACTCCTCCTAAACCGTACCTAAGCCATCCGTCCGGTTTAATCAAACAATACCTGCTCAGCACCATTTCGTGCCGTGTTTGGGTCAAGGCCCCAATCTTGAGCAAATTCCGGCTTCCTATCTGTCCCAATTTATGGGAGATTGACTTTTAATCGCCGTCTCGAATGGCTGGCGAAACCTAAAACTATGACAACGATTGAACATTATCTGGGAGATAAGGCCGACTCGCTCCTCAGATTTAATAAACCGAAAATTCCAAAGGAGCGGCTTCATCTCCCCGGTCCCGATGTCGTTGACAGGCTGTTCGCAGTCTCAGACCGCAACAACCGCGTGCTTGGCAATCTGCAGCGGCTTTTTGGCCATGGACGTCTCGGCGGCACCGGTTACGTGTCCATCCTCCCGGTGGACCAGGGAATCGAGCATTCCGCCGGCGCAAGCTTCGCCAAAAATCCCGACTACTTCGACCCGGAAAACATCGTCAAGCTGGCGATTGAGGGCGGCTGCAATGCCGTTGCTTCCACTTACGGAGTGCTTGGTGCGGTCGCGCGCAAATACGCGCACAAAATTCCGTTCCTCGTCAAAATCAATCACAACGAGTTACTCACGTACCCGAACAAGTTCGATCAAATCATGTTCGGCACGGTGAAACAGGCTGCGGACATGGGCGCGGCGGCGGTTGGCGCGACGATTTATTTCGGTTCCGATAATGCGACGCGGCAGATCGTTGAGGTCAGCCAGGCGTTCGCCATGGCGCATGACATGGGCATGGCGACGGTTCTTTGGTGCTATCTCCGCAACAATGCCTTCAAGAGCGACAAGGATTACCACGTCTCTGCCGACCTTACCGGCCAGGCCAATCACATCGGCGTGACCATCGAGGCGGACATCATCAAGCAAAAGTTGCCCGAGAACAACGGCGGTTTCAAGGCGTTGAACACTGGCAGCTCGAGTTACGGCAAACTGGATGAGCGCATCTACACTGAATTGACAAGCGACCATCCGATTGATCTTTGCCGTTACCAGGTCGCCAACTGTTACATGGGCCGCAACGGACTCATCAACAGCGGCGGCGAATCGAAGGGCGCGGCCGACATGCAAAACGCCGTCACCACCGCCGTCATCAACAAACGCGCGGGCGGCATGGGATTGATTTCCGGACGCAAGGCCTTTCAACGCCCGTTGAAGGAAGGCATCGCGCTGCTCAACGCGATCCAGGACGTTTACCTGAACAAGGACGTGACGGTCGCGTAATTTTTGCTGCGATTATTTCACCAGCCCTGGATGCGAAGCGTTCGGGGCTGTTTTTTAATTGAACACAGCGTTGTGTTCTTATACCATTTTGAAACTCCAAATACTATGTCAAAATTAATCTCCTACGACAATGTCGGGCAGTTGATTTCTATGCTGAAAATCCCAGAGAGTGAAGCCATTACAGCGATCCTTTCGGCTTTTTCCCCATGCCAACCGGGTGCGCTTCGTCAGGCGTGGACTAATCGCAAAAATTATCAAGGTGATGTTCCGTCCACACGTGAAATTTGGGGCCTGTTTGAGGATGCTGATTTTCAATGTGTCATTTGCCAAGAGCCAGCACCGCATCACACTTGATCATATTAATTGCAATCCCAATGATCATCGACTTGAAAACCTCCAAGTGCTTTGTGCTGACTGCAACCGAGAAAAAAACAACCGTGGAACAGTTTTCAAGCACTCCAACGTTCGAGTGTATAATGCGGTTTTGGCTCTTTACCTAAAAAATGGCATTTTTCCCACAGACTTGGAAATTCGTCGTGAGGCCGACATAAAAAATCTGGGAGGTGCGCGTTACCTTATTCGATTTCTCGAACACAGAATTACAGGGAAGACCAAGTCTTTAAGATCTCATGTGCGCTTGCATTCAACCAACCGTGAGTACAAGCAGACTGATAAATCCGCGATTCGGGGTTAATTGTAAAATTGCATTCTGCCTGGGTCTCATTTCAGCTTGGTTTTTCCCGCTCCTTCAAGCTCGCACGAAGCTGCCCTTCTCCTATTCGAGTGGAGCAATCGGCAAGAGAGGAAGTTGCTGGCGGGCGCGTTCCCAATCCGTCCTTAATTCTTGTAAATGGGCCAGACGCCACGAGTTCACCAAATCATATGCAGTCTTTGGCAGATGTCCGCGGTAGATTGTGCCATTCTCGATCTGGACCAACGCTTCGTGTTCCCCATAAATGGCATGAAAATGGGTCGGAGGATGGTCGCGGTAATAAATGCGAATGATGATTCCGTAGAATCTGCTGATTTCCGGCATGTCAGGCCTCGGCTGGTTTGGCGCTGATTTCCTCGTAGGCAGAATCGGGGCAAATCTCAATCTCGTCTGTCCAGGCGATTTGCCCGTAATCACCAAGGTGGACCGTGCGAAAAAAAGCCTCGTCAGCAAGCGGGGCGAAAACTCCCTTGCCGACATTTTCGGAAAGGTCAAGGATGCCCTCAATTCCGTCAGGATAGGTCAACCGGATTCGATAGCCTTGCAACGGCTCAACTTTGCTTGGTCTGAGCATGTCGTGAATATGCCTTGAGACGTTGAGCCGGGCAAGTTCTGATATAGAACCGCTCAAGCCCAGTGCACTCCGTCATTGATTCGCCTCCACCACCGTTCTATTCTCGAGCCACTTAACCGTGGACCAGACACTCGAATCAGACAACATCGGCGCAGCAGCTCCTGCCGTGGATTTACGGACGCGCAAGCATCAACTCGGTTTGCCCAAGACTTTTCTGGGCCGCAGCCTTTTGGCGATGCAAAACATGATGGAAAGCGCCGTTGCCAAGGTTTCCAAGCAGGGCGATCCGTGCATTTACGATACGTCTGTTTTTCCGTGGGTCGCGGAAGTTGAGGCGGGTTGGAAAAATGTTCGCGCAGAATTGGACCAGGTGATGCAATATCGCGACCAAATCCCCAGCTTCCACGAAATCCTCAAGGAAGTCACCACCATCACCACGGACAATAATTGGAAAACTTATTTTCTTGCGGGCATCGGGATGAATTGCGAGGAGAACGCGCGCCGCTGTCCGGAGACGATGAAGCTGCTCAAAAAAATTCCCGGGATGAAGACGGCGTTCTTCTCCATCCTTTCGCCGCACAAACACATCCCGGCGCATCGCGGCGCCTACAATGGCATCCTGCGCCTGCATCTTGGCCTGCTCGTACCCGAACCGCGCGAAAAAGTGCGCATCCGCATCGGCAACGAATACCGGAACTGGAGCGAGGGCAAGTGCCTCATCTTCGACGACACGTTCAATCACGAAGTCTGGAACGATACCGACGGTTATCGCGTGGTGTTATTTGTGGATTTTGCGCGTCCGCTGAGATTTCCATTTCATCAGATGAACGAAGCTTTGTTGAACATCGGCGCGCTCGCCCCTTTCTTGCGCGAAGCGGGCGAAAAGCAGAAGAAATGGGAAAAGAAGTTTTACAAAGCCGGGAATTAAGCGAAGAGGGCGCGACTTTATTGGAATGGTCTCACACAAATTGCCCGGCGGCATGGCCGGAGGCCCAGGCCCATTGAAAATTGTAACCGCCGAGCCAGCCGGTCACGTCCACCACTTCGCCGATGAAATAAAGTCCGGGCGCGCGCCGCGCCTCCAAGGTCTTGGAAGATAATTCGCCGGTGTCCACGCCGCCGAGCGTTACTTCCGCTTTCGCATAACCTTCGTTGCCTGCGGGCTGGATTTTCCATTGATGCAACTGCCGCGCGATTTCGTCGAGTTCCGCATTGGAATAGCGCGCAATCGGACGCGAAGGCGCAAATCGTTCGCACCAGCGTTGGGCCAATCGTTGCGGCAAAACGCTTCCAAGGACGGTCTTCAATTCCTTCGCCGTGGAGCGTTGCCCTTTCAACCAGTCGCTGCCGGGGTGGTCAGGCAGCAGATCAACGCTAATCGGAGCGTCCGCGCAATAATTTGAAATTTGGAGAATCGCCGGACCGCTCAGGCCGCGATGCGTGAACAAAATATTTTCGCGAAAACTTGCTCCGTTGCTCGTTGCAACAACATCCACCGAAACTCCGCTCAGTTCTCCGAAGATAGCGCCGTCGGCTTCATTGAACAAGAGCGGTACGAGACCTGGTTGCGTGCCGGAAATTTTCAAGCCAAATTGTTGCGCGATGCGATAACCAAAATCCGTCGCGCCGATTTTCGGGAATGACAATCCGCCCGTCGCGATGACAAGCGAATCGCATTCCCAGGTCTCGCCGTTCGCTCGCACAGAGAAACGGACGTTCTTCTGCACCTGCTGCACTTGCGCATTCAACCGGATCTCCACACGCGCGGCGTCGCATTCCTTCTGCAGCATCTCGACGATTTGCCGCGAGGTGATATCGCAAAAAAGCTGGCCCAATTTCTTTTCGTGATACGCGATACCGTGCCTCTCGACCAGCGCGATGAAATCTGCCGGACGATAACGCGCCAGCGCCGATTTGCAGAAATGCGGGTTGCCGGAAACATAATTTTCCGGCGCGGCATTGATGTTCGTGAAATTGCAGCGTCCGCCGCCGGAGATGAGAATTTTTTTGCCCAGCCGTTCCGCGTGTTCCAGCACCGCGACCGAGCGCCCGCGTTTTCCCCCCTCAATCGCGCACATCAATCCCGCCGCGCCGCCGCCAATGACGATTACGTCGCGCTTCATTGCGCATTTTGGAGCGTCGCGCTTTCGGATGGAAGCGCCGGGGCTGCGTCGATGTTTTTCACACCCCAAACTTTCATTAGCAGGTTGAACATCATCAGATCGTGCTGTTTCAACTCGGCGCGGGTGAACGGATAAAAATCATTGCAGCCAAAAAAAGCCTCGCTGCACTCTGCGAAATATTCGCGTTCGTTCGTCAGGGCGTAATGTCGCTGCATTCGGCCGCTCACGTGAAGCACAGATTCATAGGACTTCGATTCGACCGCGTGTTCGTATGCAGCTTTCACCTCCAAATTTTCAAACCCGAGCACGCGATGATGATAACTGTGCGCAAGTTCGTGCAAAACCGTCGACGGCTGGCCCTTGGTCCAAAGCAGAAAATTCGTCGCGTTGGAAATTTCCACGCTGGTTGCCTTTTCGGGATTAAGTCCATGGTCGCGCACCCATTTGCCGGAAGGATGATAGCACGAACAGGGATTGAGCGGATCGTTCACCTCGACCCAGATGGTCACATCGCGCAAACGAGACAACGCCGGCTCCGGCACGACCCGCGTGATTTGGAAAAGCTGGCAATCCAGCACGTGCATGACTTCCCTGGCCATCGCGGGCGTGTTGGTCAGCAATTGCTTGTTCACCAGAACGCGCCAGCCGTCGAGCTGTCGTTCGTCGTAATTGGAAGTTGGTTCGTAGGCTCGCGCCGAAATTGCCGCAAGCAGTGGCGCCAAAAAACAAAGGAGCGTGGCGAATTCAGGGAGTTTGCGCATCTGGGCGATTGTGCGCCGCGGCCTGGTACGTTTCAATCAATTCCTTGATGCGTTGCGCGTCGGATTTCGTGTGGCCGTGACT
>DASRBR010000029.1:0-3881 GCA_035653495.1 Verrucomicrobiia bacterium | reverse complement strand
GCTTTTGATCACCACTCTTGAACACCGGATGCCCGACTCCGCTCCCAACGCCGAATTGCTTCGCTCTTTGGGACGGCTGGTGCGCGGGCTCTCGATGCTTTTCTGGGGCCTGCCGGTGACGATGGTCGTTTGCATCCTCACGGCGATCATGGACGTGCTGCGCTCGTTCAGTTTTATTCCACCGTTGATTGGAACCGTCTGGCTTGTGATCGGCCTCTGGCAACTGGGCCATTTCCAAAAACAGGAACGCATCTGGATCAACGCGCTCGACCGTGCGAAATGGCTGGGCTGGGTGAACGTCGGCTTGAGCCCCTTCCTTTACTGGTGGAACCAGCGGCCGAACGAACTCTGGTTCATGGCCGTTGTGTGCGTGATGGGTTTTACCGGGCTCTTGTTCATGTACACTCTCAACATTGTCCTCTATCGCCTTACCGCAATGCTGCCGGACGAACCCTTGCGCGAGGAGACGCGCCAGTTTTCGATTTTGAACCGGTTTCTATTGACCGGCATTCTTCTGCTGGGCGTCGTGCTGGTGGTGCTCACCCAGTGTTACCCGATTGATTTGCTCAGTCAGGTGAGATTCATCAGCAATCTCACTTCGAACGCTCTATGGGTCTGGCTGCTGGTTTTTTTATCGTTGCTCCCGCTGGCAATGACCATGGCGCTGTTGTGGAAGATCAAAGAAGTGATTCTCGACAGCGTCTTTGGCGCGGGACATTGATTATTTTTCCGCGCTGGAATCTTTGTCCGTCACCCGCAGCAAATCTTTTGGAGAATCAGAAAGCGCCCGGGGATTGTCCTTGGGTTTCAACGGCGGATCGCTGGAAAAACGGAACGTCACCAATTTGGCCTTGTAATCATCCGGCTGCAAACCGGCGAGGAGAGCGTCCCATTCGTCCGCTTCCTTTTTCCCAAGTGCCGCGCGCCAAAGGCAATACCCGCATAAGTTATCGCCGCTCAAGACCACGCTTCCGAAATGCTGTTTTTGCGAAGACACATCCGGCTCGCTCCAGCTCGCGTAACAAAAGGATGGCGGACGAACGTCGTTTGTGCTGTTCTCGATGTCCGATTCCCACACGATTTGTTTGCGCGAACCGTCCCATTTCCCATTCGAATGCGCAGGCGCGGAGGGCAACGACAGCCGCACGGTGACGTGGTCATCCGTGTTCCAAAATAAATCCCCGATTCCAGCCATCATTTCCCCCATGACATCATTTTCCACTTCGGAGGGCGAAGGACGATCAGGCGCCTGGGGCATTGCCTTGGGTGGCGAAGCGGGATTAATCAACCCTTTCGCGCGCTTTTTCATCACATCCAGTTCATAAGCCATTTTTTCTTTGTGCCATTTGTACAGTTTTTTCTGATAGGCGTCGGTTGTGGCGAGATAGTTGGTCCATGAACGCTCCAGCAAAACCGGGTCGGCAAGAAATGCCAGTTTTGGCGGCATCGGTCGGTTTTCCGGCACGCCGAGTTTGGACGCGATGAACCGTTGCACCAGTTTGGCAAATGGCAATGAATCATTATCCGCGATGCCGTGAAATAATCCAGGCAGGTCGCCGACCTTCAGATAACCCCGTTCGATGAGATACTGGCCATAACGCACTGCGAATTCCTCCGGCGCATCCGAGCGGGTGACGTACGAACTTCGCATCATCCCGGCGTACATCGCTAGGTTCTTCAGGTCGCGCCGGAAATCCGTGTCGAGAAAACGTCGCAAATTTTCATAACCTCGCTCATGCCTGAACTCCTTCCGACTCCAGCCAAGCACGTAATCGGTCAGTTCATCTGCTGCCTTCAACCGCTTCTCGGTTTGCGTGGCGAGATCGTCATTGCCGCGAAAGCGTTCCATGTAAAAACCTGCGCTGCCCAAAGAAGTTTTGATGTTCGTGTAAGAACCTGAGCCGCCAACGTCGTTTGGCATCGACGGTCCAAATCCGCCCGTCACGGTAAAAACTTGATGCTTCGCGTCCTCTTCAATTTTGTCTTGCGGATAAAGACTTGTGATGCGCGCCAGTTCTGCCGCGTCGAAGCCCACATAATTAGGCACGCCTTTGCTCTTTGTGCCGTCCGCGCGATAGAACACCAGCTTGCGTTCGATCACATTTCCGCGCGGCGTCAAATCAATGGAGTATTGGTTGCTCGGGCATCCGGTGACGAGCAGCAGCGGCACCACCAAGCCAAGTGGCAAAAATTTTCTCATGGAAGTTGAAGGATGCCTCGTTTCCGTTCTGCTGCCCATCCATCGCATTGTAGAAAACACTCCAGCCAAGTCAACCGCGTCCGAGAATTTTACGCCTGCGAGGGAAAACATTCACCTGCGCTTGTGATATCCAGCGCGATATTGATGTCCGGGATGGAATTCGTGACTCCCTCTCCCGATGGGAGAGGGCTGGGGTGAGGGGAAAGGAATTATTCGAGAACCCGATGTCCGAGATGAAAGTAGCGCGATGTCTTCGTATCGGCCATTTGTTTCCTCTGTTCCGGTTCGCGCAGGATGGACTCTTCGAGACGATCTCCATGTAACGTTTTAACGATTTAACGTTTTAACCGTTCGTGTTAGCGTCAGCGAAATCATGACGCAAACGCCTGAAACTGCCGCTTCACCACGCCACCGCTTGTTCCGCCTGCAGGAGGGCGGGCTTCTCGTCGTCATTTTCGTCCTTGGCCTGTTGCTCACGATTTTTGGCGGGAAGGTCAAGGTGCCGGTGTTCGAAACCAATGCGCAAGGCGAACGCCAGCGCGTCTTTCACATCAACGCGCAGGGCGAACGCGAACCGGTTTTCGTTGAGAAAAACAAATTCCTCAACGCGCAAAATCTGGCACAGGTCGCCAAGGACACCAGCTTCATCGCCATCATGGCGGTCGGCGCGACGTTCGTCATCATCTCGGGAGGAATTGATTTGTCGGTCGGCGCGATTTACGCGCTGGCCTCTGTGTTGGGCGCGCTGGTGTTGCAACATTTCGGCCCGGAAGGCCGGTGGGCAAACATGCCGCCATTCATCGGAGTGACGCTTGGGATTTTGACGTGTGTTGGCGCGGCGACGCTGGCCGGCCTGGCGAACGGCGCGATGATCGTCTCACTGCGCGTGCATCCGTTCATCATCACGCTGGGAACCATGACGATTTTTCGCGGCATCGCCTTCGTCATCACCAACGGCCAGTCTGTAGGCGGTTTTCCGCAGGTGTTTCGTGACCTGATCCGCTGGGAAGTTGGCAACGGGCTCAGCATTGTGCCGCTGCTGGTCATGATTGTCGTGGCCATTGCGGGAGGAGTGTATCTCAAAAATCTCGCGGCGGGCCGGCGCATTTATGCCATCGGCGGCAACGAACTCGCCAGCAGCTTCAGCGGCCTCAACGTTGAGCGCATCAAGCTGAGCGTTTACATCATTGCCGGTTTCACCGCAGGAATCGCGGCGTTGCTTTCAATCGGATATTATGGCGGGGCAACTTCCGGTGATGGCCAGGGCTACGAACTCAATGTGATCGCCGCGGCGGTTGTGGGCGGCGCAAGTTTGTCCGGCGGCAAAGGCTCGGCATTGGGCGCGCTGCTTGGCGCGTTGGTCATCCAATTGATCAGCACTGGCATCGTCATCCTTGGAATCAATCAGAACTACAGCCAGATCATCATCGGTGTGGTGGTGATCGCCGCCGTCGTTCTCGACCAACTGAACAACTGGCTCGCGAAACGCCGTTTGCTGCGCTGAAATTCGCGTCAACCTTTTCGCCAATCCTTCCAATCCTTGAGCGTCTCGTCGTGCATCGTCACCGCGGCTTCGAGCAGCCATGTCTGTGATTTGTGCTTGAGATTGCGCGAAAGAATTTCCGGCCGCAGCGAGCCCAAATGCACGTTCGCCGTTTCCCAACCCATCGCGTAAAGCAAC
>DASRBR010000028.1:0-5409 GCA_035653495.1 Verrucomicrobiia bacterium | reverse complement strand
TGTTTACCAAGACCAAAAACTGATGATGCTTGACAGGAGCAATGTGAACGACAATTGAAATTCATTGCCCCATGAAAAAACGGATTAAATCATTCCTACTCGTTCTCCTGCTGGTGGTAATCGCGGCAGTTTTCGTGCCCTGGCACCGATGGCGGGAAGGCCCCTTTCAACCGGTCGGGCGGTCGAAACCAAAACCTCCTCTCAACGTGTTGGCTGAAAAAATGACTGGAGAGCAGTGGACCGCGCTTGCGAAGGCGTTCGACCAAAAGTTTAAACCTGCTGCCGCACGTTGGTTCAAAGCGTATGCAGGGCACGTTCCCTTCCGACTCGAAGATGTGACACTCGACAAATTCACCGACATCTTAAACGGCAAGCTCTACACATTCATGATCGGTAAAACGACTTTGACCTTTCAAGATGACGGTGATTCCGCAAAAGTTGTTTACATGATGACCCAGGAGGGGGCGCGTTCACTCAACACGCTCCCTACCAGAGGGCGTGTACCCGACCTGTCTGTGCCGGTGACAAGCAAACAGGTCCTTGAAATGGTCAAAGCGGACAGGGGTGTTTCTTATCAACCGGCCCAGGTGGAAATCAGTCCCTCTGCGGCAGCCACGATCATTGATGGGGGTGCGTTTGTGTCGGTCAATAAGCGCATGATCAATGGTGGGGAATTGATGGATGGCAAGAGTTTCGCCATGGTTTTCGACAAAAACGGGAAGCTTGTAAACTACGAAGGGCCAATCTTTTGAACGCGAGCAGGGTGCAATTTTAGCGATTGCGATATTGCTCGTCGTGGTAGCCGTGGTGTTGTTCCGGCTGCACAAAGCCCAATCCCCCTCATACTCTCCGGCACGCCACAATAATGCGTCCAACCCTTTGCTTCGCACGCTTACGTTGAAACCAAGCAACGATTTTCCTTTCGTAATAATTTAAAAAATCTCTGGACATCTGGGAAGGATTTTGAGATACTCTTGAGCGTGTGGAACGGGGAGCCACACCGTGGATGCTGCCAGGCATCCGCGCGAACCCGTATTCGCTGACGGGAACGGTTGGGTTATGTACATGCGCCAACAACCAAAATCCAGCCATAGAATGTTCCAATGCCAATCACTGAAAGGAGCACTCCTCGGTCAACGCCGAGCCGGAGGCCAGCGCTCCGCGTAGCGCCGGTCGGGTTTAATCAACCCCCAAACGAGAGGCGCTCTGCGCGATTTTCACGCATTTTGGCCTCGGCTGTTGCGGCTTGTTTCACCTCGTTTCAGCTTGTTTCACTTACGGGAAAAATTTTGTTCGCGAAGGGGGCGTTTCACTTTCGTTCCACCTTGTTTCACCTTGTTGCACTTTGACCGCGATAATCCGGGATAATCCGGCTTAATGAAAAAAAATTTAATCACCCAGACAGTCGGACGTTCTAAAGCCATGAAACATCGAACGCCTAACATAGGGAGCACGGACCACTTGGCGCATTCACCGCTATCCCCCTTTCTCCATACTCAATTCTCGCTGGCGTGGGGCTGTATCGCTTTATGTCGCATAATTTCGGCTCAGGACAAGCCGTCTGCGCGATTTTCACGCATTTCGTCAGGAGGGTTGCAGCTTGTTGCGGCTTGTTGCGGCTACTGGGATTTTTTTTGGTTCTGGAAAGATGCCCCAATGCTTAAGCCAGAGATCCGCACCCAAAGCGAACCTTGCGCCAAACGGATTCCGAGGCTAGATGATTGCGGGCACATGAGCACCATCGTCAAAATCTGCGGCATCACCAGCCCGGCCGACGCGCTTGCAGCGGTCGAAGCCGGCGCGGACGCGTTGGGCCTGATGTTTTACGAGCCGAGCCCGCGCAATATTTCGCTCAAAATCGCGGCGGAAATCGCGCGCCAGCTTCCGCCGTTTATTGTGAAAGTCGGCGTGTTCGTGAATGCGGAAGAGGAAACCATTTCGCGGGCGATCGGCGAATGCGGGTTGAACATCGCGCAATTCCATGGCGAGGAAACGCCGGAGTTTTGCGGCTCGTTTCCCGTGATGACCATCAAGGCGTTTCGTATTCGTGACGCCGGTTCGTTGAAAGATTTGGCGGAGTATCGCACCGACGCCTGGCTGCTGGACGCTTATGCAGCGGACAAATTGGGCGGCACTGGAACGAAATTCAATTGGGACCTTGCCATTGAGGCGAAGAAGCTGGGAAAACCGATTTTTCTTGCGGGCGGATTGACACCGGAAAATGTCGCCGAAGCCGTGCGCAAGGTGCAACCTTATGCCGTGGATGTTTCCAGCGGCGTGGAATCCGCGCCGGGAAAAAAAGACCAGGCAAAGATGCGCGAGTTTGTGAAGGCCGCCAAAAGCGCAAGTGAATGACTGAAATGATTGCCGCTCCTGCCCAAGCGAAACAAATTCCAACGTCGCCCGCGCGCGCCGTTGAGATTTCCTTCCTCATCCCGATGTATAACCGGCTGGATTTGACGCGCGAATGCCTGCGCAGTTTGGAGGCGACGGTTGCGCTTTCGCGGCATGAGGTGATTTTGATCAACGATGCCAGCACAGATGGCACCGCGCAATTTTTGAGCGCGCTTTCCGCGCCTTATCGCGTCGTTCACAACCCGCAACGTTCCAGTTACGCCGTTTCGATGAACCGCGGCGTGGCCATCACTCACGGTGAAATGCTTTGCCTGCTCAACAACGATCTCGTTTTTCGTCCGGGCTGGCTGCCGCCGATGCTGCGCGCATTCGAAAAATTCAAGGACGCGGGCGTGGTGGGAAATGTGCAGATCAGCCCGCGAACGGGACGTTACGATCATCTTGGCGTGGTGTTTGGGCCGAACGTTTCGCCGGTGCATTTTGGAACGGGCTTTGCCTTTCGGCCATTTCGCGGCTTCACGCGGTGGCAGGCCGTCACCGCCGCGTGTTGCCTGGTGAAAAAATCCGATTTTCTGGGCGCGGGCGGGTTCGATGAAAAGTTCATCAACGGCTTTGAAGATGTTGATCTCTGTTTGAAGCTCGGCCAAAAGGGGCTGCGACATTACGTGGCGAACGGCAGCATCATTGAGCATCACGTGAGCGCATCGGAAGGACGCGCCCGCCACGAAATGGAAAACATCCGCCTTTTCCAGGAACGCTGGGCCGCGCAAATGCCGTCCATCGTCACCCCGCGCGAACGGAGGCTATTTGCCGCCAATTATCTCCTGCGCTGCGTCTGCAAGCGCTCGCATTTTCGCGCAAAAAAAGCCGCTAAGGCCCTCGTCACCCTCCTCAAATGCGGACATTGATTCTTTCGCGGCCGGACCGGGTTGGCGACGTGGTGATTTCCACCTCGTGCCTGCCGCCGATCCGCGAGAAGTATCCGGATGCGAAAATTTATTTTGTGGCGCAGGAACGAATGCGTCCATTGCTGCAAAATCATCCGCTGCTCGACGGGTTCATTTCGCTTTCAGCTGATTTGCAATCAGAATTTCGTCGCGTCAACGCTTCGGCCATCGTTCATTTGCATCCAGATGCGGATTGCTACATCGCCGCCGTGAAAAACACCATTCCGATACGCATCGGCTATCCCGTTCGTTTTCTGAACTGTCATTTAACGCATCGCATCAAGGAACGGCGCAAAGAAGGGCTGCAACACGAAGCCGCTTACAACTTTGATCTCCTTGCGGCAATTGATGTCGAATTACCGAAAAAATTATTCGCAAGCGTTCACTTGCCTGAAAACTCCCGCGAAACATTGCAGCGCAAACTGCCCTGGCCGATTGCTTCAACTGCTTACGCCGTCTTGCATCCGACAGCGCACTCAAAAATCGCGCGCTGGCCGACGGAACGTTTTTTGCAATTGGCGGAGTGGCTGAAAAAGAAATTCGGTTTGCAGCCGGTTTTTATTGGAGCAGAAGCGAATGATTTCATTCCGACAAACGCTTCAAACTTTCAAAATCTTTCAGGCAAGACGGATTTGGGCGAGTTGGGCTGGCTGTTGAAACACGCGCGTCTTTTGGTCACGAACGACAGCGGGCCGGGTCATCTCGCCGCGGCAGTGGATTGTCCGGTCGTTGCGATTTTCGGACGAAATGCGCCGTTGTATGGGCCGGTGCGCTGGCGGCCATTGTCGGACCGCGCTATCATTGTAAGCAAACCGCTTCAACGAAAGCGTTTTGAAGCACGTCAGGCGCATTGGCGTCGCTGTTTCGCGGCGATTGAAATCAGCGATGTCCAATCCGCCGTCATGCAGGTGTTGCACGAAACTGCCCGGATTGGGAGTTAGCGCGATGCAGAAAAACGGTGAAGTAATTCCGCCGCTGAAACTCAGTGACTCCGTAGAATTACAGAAACTCGTCCGTATTCATTGGGAATTGTCATTACGTTTGTCTCTGTTAGGATGGCTGCACCACCAGTTGTGCCTCGACCGGAATATCAGGCCATCTGTTGTATTTAAGTGAGACAACCAAATCGGGAAGCAACCGCCTATGAAGATCAAGACTATTCGAACCGGGGCTTTTACACTCGTGGAAATCATGATTGTGGTGGCCATCATCGGATTGCTGGCAACCATCGCGATTCCAAATTTCGTGCGCGCGCGCCTCAAGGCCCAGCAAGCCGCCTGCATCAACAACCTTCGCCAGATTGACGGCGCCAAACAGACCTGGGCGTTGGAAAACAAAGCCGCCCAATCCACCATTCCCACGATCCAAAACATCCAACCGTATTTGGGTCGCGGCACTCAAGGCACCGCGCCGACCTGCCCTGCGGATTCGCAAAACACATTCGCCACGAGCTACAGCTTGAATGACCTTCAAACCGCGCCGACCTGCCTTATTAATCCCGGCGCTCCCGGCGACGCCACTGGACATCGTCTGGATTGATCCAACGGAAATCCGCGAGCCGCTCCCGGAGGACTCATGAAGACGGGTTGAAACGGATCGCGGTCCCCCTCACCCTTGCCCTCTCCCCAAGGAGAGGGGAAACATTCACATGCGGTTGTGATTTCCAGCGCGCGAGATTATTCCTCGATGGAATTCGTGACTCCCTCTCCCCGATGGGAGAGGGTCGGGGTGAGGGGAAAGGTACGATTGAAGAACCCAATGCCACAGATGAATCTTGGGCGCAAACACACTGTCCTGCCGGTGCACTGCGCTCCATGGAACATATCCCTTCACAGAAAATTGTGATTCGCTAAAATGCCGCCGATGAAGGCTCAACATCGCCGGCAATTCGGCAGCGACAATCATTCGGGCATCTGCCCCGAGGCATTCGCCGCGCTCACCGAAGCCAACCAGGGCCACACGCCCGGTTACGGCAACGATCCTTGGACGACCCGCGCCGCGGATTTAATCCGCGAAGTTTTCGAGGCCAAATGCGAGGTCTTCTTCATCTTCAATGGCACCGCGGCCAATTCTCTTTCCGTCGCCTCGATGTGCCAGTCCTATCACA
>DASRBR010000027.1:0-2602 GCA_035653495.1 Verrucomicrobiia bacterium | reverse complement strand
TTATCGGTTTTCTCATATGCTGGTCTTTGATTTACCAGCTTACCCTTTCGTGTCCACTAAATCAGGGGAATATCATTAAACTCTCGAATAAAATGCTCTCTATTGATTTCGTACACATCGTCCTGCCGCAGGCCGAGTCTGATCGCCAGTATGTTCAACTCGTCTTCGCCATATTTATCGATGGAACCAAGCGCAATTAACTGGTCGAATCTTGTTTCCAGTATCTTTCTCCGCCCGGATTTGAAAAAAGGAAGTTTTTCAGGTAACAAAAAAACAGGTTTAGCGGGCTCGACGGATTGTTCGGTAGTTAATTCAGGAGGTGTAGCATAAAATTCGTGAGCACAAGTTGGGCAAGTTAGGTTCTGGCCAGCCTGAGTCTCCGGTACAGAACATTCTTTAGAACAGTTGGGGCAAATATATGTGTAATATGCAGTATCCATTACAGAGCCCTATCCATTGCCACAAACTTAATAACCGTGTTTGATTGTGGCGAGCAAAAAATAAGGGCCACAACCTCGAGGTTGCGAAAACCTGAATTGGTTTCGTCTGCTTTTCGCGCCTCTTGAGCCTCTTTGCGGCCATTCAAATCACTCCGCTTTTTTCTTGCGGCGCTTTTTGACCTTGAACAACTCAAGCTGCGGTTCCTTGAACAAATCGTAGTTCTTGAACACGCGGATGGTCTGCAGCACATCGGATTTCTGGTAATTGCGGTTCACTTCCGTTTGCGCGATGAGGTCGGCCAAAATCGTGCGGAACGGGATCACGCCGTCAATTCCCTTGCTGCGCAACAGCTCGATGCTTTGCGCTCGTGCCTCCTCGCCTTGCGGCAGCGCGGGCACGACCAAAATTTTCATCAGCGAACCGTCATCGGGAAAATTTTCCATCGCCCGCTTGAACACCGCCGGCTCGACGAACCGGAAAATGGTCGGCGCGTTCGCGAGCACCGCCGAACTGTACGTCTCCGTGTGCCAACCCTTGACCACCACCACGGCGCGCGCCACATCCGGCAAATCCTCCGTTGCGAGCACGAACGGCAGCGGCGCTTCGCGTTTACGCGGCTGCGGGTTCAGCACGAAAAAATCAATGTCGTCCTCCTCGCTGCGGCCCTGCGCAATGTGTTTGCGCTGTTGCCGGACAAGAAATCCGTTCAACTCGAAAAATTCGCGGACGATGCTTTCGCTGACGGCGGACACAGTTAAACTTTCAATTCAGGTTAAATTTTAAGCTCCAAAGCTAAAGAGGTTCGCTTGCGACATCAAGGTTTCGCTTCTTCCAACTCAGTCCAACGTTGGTAAAAACTCCCTGAACCATTTCTCGGGTTGCGCATTATATATATGCTCGTTGCCGCGCCAGTTGAAGCGCACCTGGGCCGCATGCAGCGCGTGATGCGGCAAAATCAAGCGGCGCCGTTGTTCCGGGGTGAGACGGTCCTCGACCAATGCGAGATAGAGGTCTTCATCACCGCCATATAATTTATCGCCGACGATCGGATGGCCGATGTGCGCGAGATGGATGCGAATCTGGTGTTTGCGCCCTGTGTGCGGCCAGAGTTTCAACAACGAAAAATCTCCTTCGGCGCGGGCGAAGTGTTGTTCCACGGCAAAATCCGTCCTTGCCGCCGCGCCATCCTCGCGCACGCAATCCTTGATGGCGATCTTGCTGGCTTCATCCTTGCCCAAAGGCGCTTCGATGCTCCCCTGCCCTTCCTTCAAGTGCCCATGCACGATGGCCAGGTATTCTTTGCGCACGGAACGATCTTCCCACAGCCGCCGCAACTCGCGCGCCACGGAATCATCAAGCGCGATGAGAACGACGCCGCTGGTTTCGCGGTCAAGCCGGTTGATGAGATGCGGTTTGGCGTCCGCGCCCAAATGCAGTCGCGTGCGGCTGATGAGGCTGGAATATTCGTCGCCCTTTGTGGGATGGCAAACCAGACCGGCGGGCTTATTGATCACGAGCAAGCCGGCGTCCTGATGCAAAATTTCGAAGAGCGGTTCCATTGTTCAAGCTTCTCTGTTATTTGACCATAAGGGAAAAATTACCGGGCACCAATATCCGAACCTCAGCAAGTTCTTGAAATTAGGGCAATTCAAGAAATCTCGTGCGCGCCAAGGTGACGAGCGGCCCTTAGGCCGGTGACCACGGTTATACTGGAAAAGTTCCAAAGCTTTCAATCATCGGGCTTTTAACAGCAACATGGGGAAGCGGAACTGGTTTGCTGTTGCATGATGCAGCAATACTGATAAAATGTGCTTGACAGGATCCATGTCACTGCTATTATCCTCATCGCGAGGAGGACGTCCGCCCCTCCGTTGAAGCATGGCGGACGCGTGAACGTTTATCGTTCGCGCTGTTCTTTGACATTTGAATCGGATACGCGATGCAGAATGCGCGACACGAATTGCACTAATTCTCACGAATTACTGAATTAGGGCCGGAACGCCTCGTTATGCATGGTAGGGCGGAGCTGCCGCGCACTCGTGTCCAGCTAACGCCTAATAGTCACTATTAGTATGCGAATTTCCTAAGGAATTTGAATGTCATGCGCTCAATCGAACGCCATGTCGATAACACTCCACCGTTGAATTTATCCCTATAAAAA
>DASRBR010000026.1:0-4494 GCA_035653495.1 Verrucomicrobiia bacterium | reverse complement strand
CCACTGGACACCTGCCAAAGACGTGGTGAGCGTGCCATAGCAGCCGTATTTGAAATAATGCGAGGCGACCGAATTGGAGCCACGCGTCCATTGTCCGGCGAGCACGCCGTTGATGTATGCCTGCGCATACTGGCCGTTGACGTGGATGACGTTTACATGCACCCACGTCTTGTAAATGTTGGTGACCAGTACGGTGTCGCCATAATGTTCGAGCGAACCACCATTGGCCGCGTAACCGCGCAGCATGAACAACGTGGCATTCCCATTTCCGTCCGAGCCGAAGATTTGCATGACACACTCGTTGTCAGAGGGAGGCAGCAACAACACGTCACCTTCGAACTGTTGGGTGCCGTTGGTATAATCGTTTTTGACGCGCACTTCGATGCGGTTGGAGTCAGGGTTCCAAAGGTTGAACGTCTCCACTCCGCCGGAATTGGTGTAGGTGCAAAAATCATCCTGTTTGATGAAAAAATGACCCGGCACGGGACTAATGGTGAACAGCACGTCGTTGGTTTCCGGTTCCAGAATTTCGCCATAAGTTTTCTGGACCCAGCCGCTGCCGATCTGTGCGTGTACCGGCGTCCAGAATCCTAACATCACGAGAATGACTGCGAGCCGTAAACGAAGGCAAAACCCAGGCGGAAGTTTCATCTCAAGATTGACAAGGTCTGCAAAACCGTTGGCTGCTCTTTAAAACAGGCCGCCGGGTCCCCAGCCCCGGCGGCATTCCAACCCAATATTGCGCCTCATGTCTCGCATTGAAAATCGTTGTGTCCCGGTTCAAGTGCTGCATGAGGTCTTTAGCACGTTATTGAATCCAACACTGCAAAACCATGGCATCTTTGGGTCACTCTCCATCCTTGATGGGAAAACCCTTTTCATTTAGCATGGGCAGGTGATTCCCCTGGCAAACAGGTTCCGCGTCGTGCATGTTTGCGCCGCCTTGGTGTTGTCAATTGCCTGCTGTTCAGCGGCAGATTCGCCTGATTCGAGATGGTTCACACGCGTCTGGCAAACGGATGACGGTTTGCCCGACAATCAAATCATGGCCGTTGAGCAGGACAAGGATGGTTACCTTTGGATCGGCACTGCGGCAGGCCTCACACGCTTTGATGGCATCCATTTCACCCCATTTCCTTTTTCGAACGAGCCGGGAACCCAGGACGAAGGCGTCAACCGTGTGGTTGCAGGACGGGACGGTGGTTTGTGGCTCATCATGCGCGATTGGACCATCATGCATCTTAACCCGGATTTGTCACGCATTGAACCCGTCGGCGAAGGACTGTCGAAATCGCGCTCGCTGCAGGTGTTCGAGGACAAGGACGGCAGTTTTTGGATTGCGTTCGCCGATTCCATCTGGCGCATCAAAGAAGGTCTGCGCTCGCGAGTGAGCGGGCCGGGTCTTCTGGACAAAAACGGCCGCGGTTACGCGAGTGGTTTTGTCACGGACAACGAAGGCAGGCTCTGGTTGGGCAAGGGCAGCAGTGTTTTCCTGCTGCGCAACGGACGCTTTGAAACCATTGCCACCACAACCTACCGAGCGCACCTCGCAAGTTCACGCTTTGGCGGGATTTGGGTCGCGCAAGGCAAGCAACTGCTCCGATGTTACAGCGACGGACGGGTGCTGGATTGCGGCTCATTCATTCCCGCAGATCCTCACTCGGGGACCAGCGAGTTGATCGAAGACCACACCGGGGCTGTTTGGATTGGCACCACAAGCGCGGGATTGTTTCGTTACGATGGTTCGGGTTTC
Source organism: Verrucomicrobiia bacterium (assembly GCA_035653495.1). Taxonomy (GTDB): domain Bacteria; phylum Verrucomicrobiota; class Verrucomicrobiia; order Limisphaerales; family Pedosphaeraceae; genus DATAUW01. Next base: position 2,741 of record DASRBR010000026.1, on the reverse strand, counting down.
GAAAAAATTGAGACCTCGCACCCGGCGATTGCGTGCCTGACGGAGGACAGGGAAGGAAACGTGTGGGTAGGCACAACCGGCGGCGGCCTTGACCGCGTGAGCCGACGCGGCGTGGAACTCGAAACCTTGAACGCAGGCTCGATGATTGCGCCTGTCCAATGCCTCTGCGAAGACACAAACGGCACATTATGGGGCGCCACTCAAAATGGATTGCTCGTCTCGAGGGTCAATGGACAATGGCAGCCTTCGTTCCCCGATCCGCCGTGGACCAACGCGGTGGATTCCGTAGCCGCAGACAAGGACGGCGGCGTCTGGATCGGGACGCGCAATTCGGGTCTTTATTGCTGGCGTGATGGAAAATTCGCTCATTGGGGCCGAAGCGATGGATTATCCGGAAACATCATCCAACGAATCCTGCCGCTGACCAATGGAGATGTTTGGCTTGCCGAAGATGCCGCCATTAGCGTTCAACGCCTGAGCCATCATGCATTCCGAACTTTCAGGGCGGGCAACAGTGACGGGCGCATCACTGCGCTGGCTGCCGATGCTGCGGGAAATATTTGGGCAGGGTCGGAAATGGGCGCGTTGCTGAAGGTCCAGGGAGACAGATTGGTGAATGAAACCGGGCACACCAGTATCAGCAACCGTTCCATACTCGCCTTGTTCCCAGCGCAGGACGGCGCATTGTGGATTGGTTACGGTGGTGGTGGGCTTGGGCGGCTGAAGGACGGCAAGTTCGCGCGCATTGGCCGGAACGACGGCTTGTTCGATGATTTTATTTTCCAGATGGTCGCGGATGACCAGGGCTGGATCTGGTTCGGAGGCGAACGCGGCATCTTCAAGGCGCCACGCGCAGAGTTGGAATCTGTGTTCACCGGTCGCGCGGACAAGATTCAATCCATCAGCTATGGGCGAAATGAAGGATTGTTCAGCATGGAAGCCAATTCGGTCAGCGCCGTTCCATACGTCATGCCTGTGGCCGTGCGAAGCCGTGACGGGCGGCTCTGGATTCCCATGCGCAAGGCGCTCGCCGTGGTGGATCCAAAAATTCTCGAATTCACCTCCACGCCGCCGCAGGCCTTGCTAACCCAAGTGATTGTTGACGGACGAACCGTGGCGTCGCTTGGCGGCATCGCCGCGACAAAGAACATCGCCAACCTGGAGACTCCCAATACAATCCTGCGCCTGCCGCCCGCGCATCGCCATCTTCAAATCAGCTTCACCGCAATTCATCTCAGCGCACCGGAAAACGTGCATTTTCGCTATCAACTGGCCGGATTCGACAATGACTGGATTGACGCGCAGGAAAACCGCACCGCTGAATACTCGCGCCTGACCGCGGCAAATTATCAGTTCCGCGTCGAATCGAGCATCGGCGACGGCCCATGGAATGAAAAGCCCACGACCCTGGCGTTCAATGTCGCGCCGTTTTTCTGGCAGAGATGGTCGTTTCGGGTGGCTGCGCTGCTGCTGTTCACTTCCTGTGTGATTGCAATCGTGCGCTACATCTCCTTCCGGCGTTTGCAGGCAGAAATGCGGCTGGTCGAACAACGCGCCGCGTTGGACAAGGAACGGACGCGTATCGCGCGCGACCTCCACGACGATCTGGGTTGCAGCCTCAACAAGGTCGCCTTGACGCTCGACATGACCCAGCGCACGCTGGCCGGCGTGGAGGCGGTGAATGGAAAAATCGAACACTGCTCGGCCATGGTGCGGCAGGCCGCAAAATCGGTGGATGAAATCGTCTGGGCCATCAATCCGCGCAACGACACCTTGCGTTACATGGTCGATTACATCAGCCAGTTCGCCGTGGAATTTTTGCATGCCGCCGACATCCCTTGCCGTGTGCATTTGCCGGACAGCGTGCCCGAACGCCATCTCTCACCCGAAGCGCGCCACAATCTTTTTCTCGTCGTCAAAGAAGCGCTGAACAATGTTGTCCGCCACGCGAAAGCGGGCGAAGTCCATTTGCATATCACGGCTGATGAAAATCGTGTCGCCATCTCGATTGAAGACGATGGCTGCGGTTTTGAGTATGAACCGGACAACGCCTGCTGCGATGGTTTGCGCAACATGCGCCAGCGGATGCAGGAAATCAGCGGAGAATTTCAGCTTGCCAGCAAGACGGGCGCGGGCACAAACGTCGCATTTGTTTATTCGTGGACGCGCGGCAATGGCGCATAAAAGAACCCAAACATGCCATGTTCGTTTGCGTCTTTCGGACGTAAATAAACAGCGGCATGAACGTTGAACTGATGCCAATCAAAATCTGCATCGTGGAAGACAATGCGGACATGCGCGAAAGCGTCGCGCAGGTCCTCAATCAGTCGCCAGGAATCCGTTGCATGAGCACCTACGCCAGCGGCGAGGCTGCCGTGCAGGATTTGCCCCGCCAGAAACCGGACGTCGCCCTCGTGGACATCCATCTTCCGGGAATGAACGGCATCGAGTGCGTGGCGAAGCTCAAGCACCAGATGCCACAGTTGCAGGTGCTGATGCTCACCCGCTACGAACAAAGCGACATGATTTTTGATTCCATTCGCGCCGGTGCCAGCGGTTATCTCCTCAAACACACGCCCGCGGCGGAATTGATTCAAGCCGTCGAGCAAGTCCATGCCGGTGGCGCGCCGATGACCATGCAGATTGCGCGCAAGGTCATCGCGCATTTCCAGCAAGTGCCCAATAGCGCCTCGGAACTTGAAAAACTCACGCCGCGCGAACAGGAGGTGTTGACCTTGCTC
>DASRBR010000025.1:0-2956 GCA_035653495.1 Verrucomicrobiia bacterium | reverse complement strand
GGCGGCAGTTTCGGCGGAGGCGGCGCCGGAGGGAGTTGGTGAGCCATGAAAGCACGGGATTTTCTCAAGGAATTGCATCAGGAAAAAATCGTGGCTGCGATCCACAAGGCGGAAAAGCGCACGACCGGCGAAATCCGCGTGTTCATCAGCCGCCATGAACCAAGCGACCCCATTGCCGCCGCGCAAGGCCAGTTCACCCGCATGGGCATGGAAAAAACCGCTGACCGCAACGGTGTGCTCATCTATGTCGCGCCGCGCGTGCGAAAGTTTGCCATCATCGGCGACTCGGGCGTGCACCAACGTTGCGGACAGGAATTTTGGGAAAAGGTCGCCGCCGAAATGACCGACCATTTCAAACAATCCAATTTTACCGATGGCATTGTGCACGCAATCCAAAAATCCGGCGAGTTGCTCTCTCAACATTTTCCCGCCAAAGGCAGTCATCCGAATCAATTGTCCGACGACGTCGAGCACGATTGAAGTCGTGTTTTTTTCTGCGCGATTCAACCGCAAAAAATTTCTTCGAAAAATCGCGGAAAATTGCAGGCTAGGATGGGACTAGACCCCATGGCGCGAGATGTAAAACGCGGTAAATTTGTCGGCGTAACTGGCAACACATCTCGCATGTCCTTTCCGCGAAAGCAATCTAATGGTGCCAGCCCGCCACAGAAACCAGGCGCGCAGGAGAAAAAAAATGGCGCTCCCACGTCCGGCATCTCGCCGCGACCGGATGCGAAGAAGCGATCGTTAGAAAATAATCCGCTGGCCAGTGCGGCTGTTGCGCCGCGGATCACTTCACCGGCCCGTCCAATGGTCCGGTTGCCGGGCAATCCGTTTTCGCGGCTTGAAGAATTGATCATCGAAGGCCTCGATTTTCTCGGACAAACGCCGCCCAATCTTCCCGCAGCAGCGAAATGCCTCAGCGCTGCCGAAGCCGTGGCCGCCACGAAGGAACTGCCTGAGCGACTTGCCTGCCGGATGCGATTTTTCCGCGATGCGGTCGAACGCATTCGCAAAGACATGCTGCGCGATTGCGTGGGCCGCGAACTCAATGGCGTCAAGCCGCTCCTGGAAGATGAGCCGCCTTCTGTGGACCGCGCGGCGGAAGAATTGCAAGTGGCCGCCGCTTTGCTCAAGGAAGCGCCGGACCCCTATCTCCAAAACGAACTGGAAGCGTTGCGGCAAAAAGTCGGCGTGCTCGAAAAAAAATTGCAGCGTCGCCGGGCCGTTGTGAAATGGACTTTGCCTTCATCCATCCCGCAAATCGCGCGCGCCACTCTGCAGGCAGCCCCGGTTCTGCTTGCTGTCGGTGGCATTTTGCTGGGCTCTTGGTGGTGGTTGACGCGCCCCGGCATCGGAAGCGTCGCATCTGTGAAGGTCAAGGTCGTTCCGCCTGGCGCGCAATTATTCACCAACGGTGTCGCAGTTGGAAACCAAGCTTATCCGGTGGAACTGACAGGATTTACAGGCGACAAGATGGACCTCGAAGCGCGCCTTGCGGGTTATACCACCGACAGACGCAGCCTCGTTTTTCCCGCAGTCGCGAATGCTAATCAAACCATAGAACTGCAGCCATTGCCTGCGACTCTCGTTGTTAAAAGCGAGCCGGCTGCGCAACAGATCTGGGTTCGGCCTGAAGGTGAACAATCGTTGGCCGCTACCAATGCTGACCAGGGCGTCGCGGTCAAATCAGGAGTGGCCATGGAAATTTCATTGAACGTGCCTGATTACGCTCCAGTGAGCCGGACAATCGCGGCATTAAAATCGGGCGAACGATGCGTCATTGATTTTGGCGCGCTCACGATTTTACCGGGCGCATTGCGAACAAAGGTCGAACCGGCAGACGCCACTTTTTCCATCGTTTATCCCGGACAAGACCCGGTTTCGTTCGGAAGCACCAATTATCTGGCCGGACTTGCGCCGAAGAAACCGTTCAAACTCATCGCCGAACGCAAGGGCTACATTTCAGTGACCAATTCCTTCAATCTCAATCCCGGGCAGACTTTTGAATGCGATTTGGGCCACCTGCAACCTGCACCCGCGTCGCTCATGGTGCTTGCGTTGCCCCGACCGTTTCAAATCCAGGTGGAATGGGACGGTCAACCGCGCAATTTTGGCGTCACCGGCGAAGCGGCCGGTTTGCCGCCCGGAAAACCGCTCGTGGTGACAGTCTCGGCCGATGGTTGCGAAGCATGGTCCACGAACATCGTGCTGGAACCGGCGGAAAAGCGGACGCTGGCTCTTGGGCGTTTGCCTTTGGCGCAAGGTTACCTGCTCGTCAAATGCGATCCTGCCGATGCCGTGGTCAGTTATCGCGTGGACGGCGGCATGGAAACCGTCATCGGCGTGACCGACACCATTCCCAGCCTGCCGTTGGGCCATCAAGTTTTTGTGACTGTCAATAAACCCGGTTATCTGCCCGTCACAAAGAGCCTCTTGTTCGAGCGCGCGGGCGAGTCCGTGGATTTTGGCGCGCTCAAACCTTCCGTCACTCTTCTCACCGGCCAATTGTACAGGGCCGCTCAACTCGGCGACGTCGAGGGCATCCAAAAAATCCTCGCTCGATATTCCAAGGATTATCCGCTTTTGGTGGACCAACCTTATGACTCGGAAGGCGACGCACCCACGCCATTGCTCGCCGCGGTGCGCAAGGGGCAGCTCAAAGCCGTTGATTTCCTCGTCAAGTCGGGCGCGGATGTCAACCGCGCGAATCGTTTTCGTGTGACGCCACTTTTTGAAGCCGCGCGCAAAGGCGATGTTGCGATGGTCAAAACTCTGCTCGACGCCCATGCTGACGTGCGCTTCCGCAATTTGTCCGGACAAACGCCCATGTTCGCCGTGGTGTTGTCGTCGCGGAACGTCGAAGTGGTGAATCTCCTCATGGCCTTCGGCGCGGACCCCAATGTTCGCGACATCAGCGGTGAAACGCCGCTTTTGCTCGCGGAAGAAAACCAAA
>DASRBR010000024.1:0-3371 GCA_035653495.1 Verrucomicrobiia bacterium | reverse complement strand
GAGCCGTGCCATTCCAGGGAATTGTATTTTCTTCGATTCGATGCGCCCATCTGTTTGATGTTCGCGACGCAAATCGAATCGCGGCGCGCATCGAACACGATCGAACCAGGAAACCAGCCGACTGGAACCAGCCCGAGCAATTTCGATTTGCCGGGGTCGAACTTAAAAACTGCGACAGCGTTTTGCGAGGCATTGCAGGCGAAGAGCGCGCGGCCCGATTTGTCGAACGCAAGCGCGTCCGGTTGGGCGCCGAAGAGATCGCCGGGATTTTGGCGCGCGCAAAGTTTTTCAATGATTTCATCCTTGCGCGTGTCGATCACGGAAATGGTGTCGCTGCCCGCGTTCGCGACGGCAAGATAACGGCCATTGGGCGAGAGCGCCAGGCTGGACGCATGAATGCCGGTGAGAATTTCGGTCTCATTGGTGCCGGAATCGAGATTGATGACGGAGACGGAACCTTCGCTCGCCACGTGATGGACCGGGTCCACGCGCACGCGTGTTCCGTTTCCGGCGGGGCCGGTGAGGCTGGCTTCATCAGGACGGCGACCGCCCCAATCGCTGACATACGCTTTATGCCCGGCGAGCACGACAAAATAGGGCTCCATGCCAACGTCCCAAATGCGCAACACCCGGCCCGTCCCGGCATCCAACTCGGCCAGGCGATTGGAGAGATTGAGCGCGATGTAAAGACGCTTGCCATCCTTTGAAACGGCAATGCCCGCCGGAATTTCCGCGCGACGCCGTGAAGCATTTGCAGCCGGCAGCGGAATGGAATAGATCGGCGCGATCTTGCCCGATTGCACGCTGAAAACTTTGATGTCGCCGTTCACGTTGGCGAGATAGATGCGCGAACCATCCGGAGAAAAAGTCAGGCCGGCGAAACTGATTTGCGCCTTCAAATCAGCGTTCAGCAACACATCGGAAACCGGTTGCGCCGGAGCGTCCTTGATTTTATCGGCAGGGAAGGGGACGCGTTGAATGATTTCGGCATTCGAAGGATTCACAACGATCAATTCGTGAGTGATGCCGGCAGTCACCAGAAGTTTTCCATCAGGACTTAGCGCGAGCGCCTGCGGTCGCATGCCTGGAAGCTCGACCTGTCTTCCGGCGGGTGTGAGGATCTGGTTCACGGGCGTCGAAAAAACATTCGCCGTGTGCGCGCCAACAGTGTCGGTCGTCGCATCGAAATTTTCATCAGCATCCGCAAAAAGCTTGATTGAAGAACAGGCGGAGAGAAGCAGAATGCAAATGAGACAAGAAACGAGTTTTGATTTCGGCATTTCCACGATTGAGAATTTCTAGGGCATCTTACTGATATTGCAAGCGATAGTAAGCGCTTTGCGAATCGGACGAGGAGGTTTGCACCTGCCACTGGCCGTCGACATAAACGGGAGTGTTGGTGGCAGGCGTCCATGTGACGGGTGGCGCGAGATTGGTTGTCGTGTAAAGGCTGAGCGCGCCTGCGGATGCCGGCCACGTCAGCAACGGCCCGCCAGTGGCCGCGGTGAATGAAAGCGTCGGACGCGGATTAACCGTCGTGTAACTCGCAAACGTGGAGTTGGACACCACGTTTAGGTAACTCGCCGCAATCCAGTTCGACGAACAAACGCCGGAGGCGATGCGCGCTTCATCGATTTGCCCGGCGAAATAAAAAGTGCCATTGGTGATGCGTCCCAAATTGATGGCGCTTTGATTGCCAAACGCTGTCCACGCCGCGCCGCCCGGCGTGAGATCAACGCCGTTGACATACAAATCGGCAGTGCCGGCCGAACGGTTCACTGCCGCGGCAACGTGGTACCACGGGCCGGGAATGATTGTGGAACCGGCAGTTGCAGCCGCCGAACCGCTGGTGCCGTCGCCGGTTTCCAGGCGCAAGGAGCCGTCAGTCGTGTTAAAAGAATTCACGAACAAGGCGAAACCGTCGGAGTTCCAGCCGCTGGTTTTGTTTGCCCAAACGGTCTGGATATTGGTGTCGCCGAAATTCAACTTGATCCATGCGGAAATGGTGAAGGCATTGCCGAGATTGAGATTGCCGGTGCTGATGTATTCACTGGAACCGTTGAACGACGCGCCGTGTCCGATGAGTTCGGGGATGGTAACGGGGGCAACGCCGGTGATGCCGGGATTTTCCTGCGCGCTGTCGAGAAATGGAAAACCGCTGTGGGCCAAATGCCAGACCAAATAATGATTCGACGACCAAACCGAGCCGTTGGTGCTGCTGGCGGGCGGCGTTGTGGCATCCGGATTGCCCCAGTAAGCCCAGATGTAATTGTTTGTTCCCACAAACGCCGGCACTTGCACCCAAGCTATCGAAGTTCCCGTTGTATTCCACTCATCAACCTCAAAATTCAACGGGCCATAGCCGCTCGAATCGGTGAAACGCAAATCACCTCCGGTGCTTGAGGCAAATTGTGAATAGGAGAAGCCCGGCAGGTTCGTGCCGAGCGTCACCATCGCGGGAAAATTCGCCAGCGTTTCGCGCCCGGTATAGCCGTTGAACGAAATCTTCATCCTATATCGATAATCGGGCGGGTTGAGGGAAACAGTGCTGAACTGCGAAGACGCCGGCGCCCACGTGCTGTAATTCGAGTTGGCCGAATAGAAGCGATAAAAATAATTAGTCTGCGGCAGAAGATTGGTGAGTTGAAGGGAGAAGGTCGCGGGATTGAAAAAAGTGTTCGTCGCAATCAATGCGCTGTTGGCCCATCCATTGGAATATATGCCGCCATCTTGTGTTCCCCAAAAGACCCAGACCTTCGCGCAATCATCGCCGTAAATCCCCTGCGCCACCGTGCCCGAAACGTTGACGATTGATGTCGTGATTCGCGAGGCCGGCAGATTCGAAACCGCGATTTCAACCGGCGCGGGAAGCGGTGCGTTGAGCATCGGCATGGTCAATGTGGAAAATTCCACGTCAGTCGGCAAACGACCGTTGCTTTCATTGAATTGCGCCGTGAGCAGCCTTGCCTGGTTGATGAACCGCTGATGGAGATACCAGCACGGCTCCTTGATGTTCTGGTAATTGATCAGGTCAAAATTCGTGCCGCCAGTGGTCTGGTTGTTATATATCTCCCAGAACAAAATATATTGCAGCGGGCCGGCCTGGCCTTCCCAGCCGAGCAACCTCTGGATGTAAGCGCGGCTGTTCGTTTCCTGGGTGTTGTAATCATTGCCTCCCCAGCCGTATTCGCCGATCCACATCCGTTCGCCGGGAACTTTTCCCGCCTTGTTGGTGGGAAAATGCTGCTCCATGTAATTGAGAGTCGTGTACAGGTCCGACGTGCTCAGCCTCATCGCGTCATAGGATGAATAGGAAATGTAATCCAGATTGGTGACGTACGGGATGACATAATTGATCATGCGCACGTTAT